>NZ_JBFUIT010000019.1:0-30005 GCF_056401735.1 Luteibacter sp. P4_D7_3 | reverse complement strand
CGCGTGTCCTGCGCCAGTTCGAGTTCGGCGAGCAGACGCACGATGTCACCTTCGGCTATTACCACGCGAACTTCCAGCAGGACTTCGACCGCTATTCGTCCACCGTGCTGACGGATGTGCGTGACAACGCACACCTGATCGATCTGGTTGGCGTGGATCCGAACGGAAACGTCGTCGGCTCGCTGACCGATCACGGCGTATACCGTTACGGCTACGAGTGGGAACACGCAAGCGGCAAGTCCAACACCAATGCGGCCTATGTCTCCGATGAGTGGACCATCACACCGGAGCTGCGCATCGACGGCGGCTTGCGCTACGAACGGGTCAATGTGCAGGGCTACACCGAAGGCAAGCAGACGGTGGACATCGGCGGCTCGCCGGCGGCGGCCTCCGTGCTCACCGGCAACGGCCAGTTCACCCACTACGACCAGACGTTTTCCAAGACCGGCTGGACGCTCGGCGCCAACTGGCAATTCTCGCCGCGCCAGGGTCTGTTCGCGCGTTGGACGTCGGCCTTCCGCCTGCCCAACCTGAGCACCTACATCACCAGCCCGACCGCCACGCCGCTGCTGCAGACGATGGATCTGGCCGAAACCGGCTGGAAGTTCAGCGACCGCTACATGGATCTGTACGCAACGGCGTTCTACACGAAGTACGACAACGTCAGCTTCACCAACAACGTCTTCGATCGCGCCGGCAACACGTCCACGCCGCAGACCGGCTTCGCGAGCACCAAGACCTACGGCCTCGAGCTCGAAGGCACGCTGTACCCGACCAAGTGGTTCGACGTGCAGTTCAACGCGACACTGCAGGATCCGAAGTACAAGGGCCTGTCTTATACGGACAACGTCAACAATGGTCCGGTGTTGCGCGACTATGACGACAACCAGCTGATCCGCGTGCCCAAGATGAGTTACCGCGTGGTACCTGGCGTGAACCTGATGGAGGGCAAGCTCCGCCTGCAGATGTCGTACGAGCACGAAGGCAAGCGCTTCGTCGACACCGCCAACTCGGTCGTCCTGCCGTCGTACCACGTCGTCGGCGCCAGCGCTCGCTACGACGCCACCCCGGAGCTGTCGCTGTATCTCTACGCCGACAACATCTTCAACTCGCTCGGCCTGACCGAAGGCAACCCGCGTGCCGGTGAATTGGCGAGCTCCGATGCCGGCGCCAACACCTTTATCGCGCGCCCGCTGCTCGGCCGCTCGTTCCGCGCCGCCGTGATGTACCGCTTCTGATGCGCGGACTCATTGCCCTGCTATTGACCTGCTTCGCTGCCACCGTGGCGGCGGAGCGGGCGCCCGACCTCGTGCTTCGCGGCGCGTTGTCGGGAAAGGACCAGCACACCTATCGCGAAGTGCCGTTCAATGTACCGAAAGGCACGACGCGAATCACCATCGATGTCGCCTACACCGGCCGCGAGGAGAAGACGACCATCGACCTCGGCCTGCTGGGCCCCACCGGCTTCACGGGACAAGATGGTTTTCGCGGATGGAGTGGCGGAAGCAAGCGTCGCTTCACGGTCTCCGCGACGGATGCCACGGCGTCGTTCCTGCCGGGTGTGATCGAACCGGGCAAGTGGCGACTGCTGCTGGGTATTCCGAACATTCGCCCTGCCTCGACGGCCACGTATACGGCGCAGGTATGGTTGTCGCGCGATGACGAAGGTTTCGGTCCGGAACATGGGCTCTCTGCGCCACTCAATCCCGAAGCTCGCTGGTATCGCGGCGACCTTCACATGCATACGGCGCACAGCGATGGCGGCTGTCCCAACGCATTGGGGACGAAGAAGGTGCCCTGCCCGCTGTTCCTGACCGTCGCCAACGCGGCAAAGCGCGGTCTCGAGTTCATCGCTATCTCCGAACACAACACCATGTCGCAGGTGTCGGAGATGCGCGAGCTGCAACCGTACTTCGACACCATGCTGATGATCCCGGCACGCGAGATCACCACCTTCGAAGGCCATGCGAACCTGTTCGGTGTGTCGCGACCGCTCGACTTCCGCGTCGGCAGCGGCAGCGTGCCCGACTGGAACGCACTACTGGCCGACGTCGCGAARGCCCGCGGCGTGATCTCGATCAACCACCCGCGCCGCCCGAACGACGAGACCTGCATGGGTTGTGGTTTCACGCCGCATAACATCGTCGATATGCACGGCTTCCAGGCCATCGAGGCCGTCAACGGCGGCGACGCGGAGCGAGCGGACAGCGGCATCCCGTTCTGGGAGGCGCAGCTCGATGCTGGCCTGCGTATCACCGGCATCGGCGGTAGCGACAGTCACGATGGCAGCGACGCGCCGCGGGATACGTTCGCTGGACGCATCGGCTCGCCGACCACCGTGGTGCATTCGCGGGAGCTGTCGATGGAGGGCATCCTCGACGGCATTCGCGCGGGGCACGTGTTCGTCGATGTGGAAGGTACACGTGATCGGTCGCTGGAGATCCAGGCTACCGCGGGTTCGAAGACAGTGGAAATGGGTGACGCGCTGGCTGTTGCAAAGGGAGCGTCAGTGCATGTGGTCGTGCGTACCTCGGCACTCGGCGGTCAACCGCTGCGTGTACTCGACAGCGGCAAGCCGATCGATCTCGCTGGGCATGACCTCATCCCGCCGAGTGGCGAGCTGGCGTTCGACTGGATGAGCGACGGCAAGCCGCATTGGTTGCGCGTGGATGTGCGCTCACCCGAAGGCAAGCTGCTGATCCTCGGCAATCCCGTGTACATCAATCACTGACGACCGCCGGGCAAGGGCGTGCGCGCCAGCGCCCAGACATCCACCCGTTCGACTCCCACGGCGAGCAGTGCGTTGGTACATTCGATGAGGGTGGCCCCGGTGGTCATGACATCGTCGACGATCGCGACATGCTTTTGCACCGGTACGCGGCGTACGGCAAAGGCGCCGCGTACGTTGCCGAGGCGTGCGGCGGCGTCGAGCTCGGACTGGGCGTCGGTGCGGCGTGCGCGATAGAGAACGTCGTTGTTAACGGGGACGCGATAGCGCCTGCCCAGCGGTCGCGCCAGCTCGAGTGCCTGGTTGTAACCGCGCGAACGCAGGCGACTCAGGTGCAACGGGACAGGTAACAGCAGTTCGGGCACCGACGGCGGTGGGCCTGCATCCATCCAGGCATCGGCGAGCACGCGGCCCGCGGCAAGGCTACCGGCGAACTTGAAGCGCGTTTCGAGCGAGTCCAGCGGCCACCCGTATTCGTACGGCACCCAGRGGTCAGCCCAGGGACGCGATGCCATCCGGCATGCATCGCATTCGGCAATCGGCGTGGGCAGCGGAAGCGCGCAACGTCCACAGCAGGCGAGGTTGCGCGGCAAGGCGGCGTAACAGGCGCGGCAGAGTTCACGCGCCTCATTACCCTGGTCACCGCAGACCAGGCATCGCGGCGGGAGGACGAAACGGCCGGCCGCCGCGATCCATCGAGTGAAGCGGGACGCGTCCATGCGTCGGCGAATCGATCAGTCGCGCCGGCGGAACATGGCCGCATCGACGATCGACCACAGATGGATGATCCAGCCAAGCCAGATCACCCACAGAACAGCGGCCAGCACGAACATGAACAGTGCCTTGAAAACGCGCCCCTGCACCAGCTGACCGAGGCCGGGGATGACGCAACTGCAGATCGCGGCAAGTACGTTGCCGCCGCTGCCTTGTCCATCGCTCATGTGGAATCCTCCTGTGTGGACGACTTCATAGTAATTGAGTATCCGGGAGCACGCCGTTTGCCGTTGACCGGCCGTTAAGTTTGGCGACACGCCCCTCTGCGTCATCGTGCCGATCGCTTCGAGGGCCAGTGCCATTCGTCTACAGTCCACCGCGTCGGATTCGTGGACGAAGTCATCCGCGCGATTTTTCAGAATCCTCCTAGAGCCAACGCTGCATGGGCGTTGCTATCGTCCGCTTCCCACGCACCCCGACCTTCGACGCACACCGGCGTGAAGGCGCGGCTTACGGGTGAGCCTGCTAGTGCGTTCAGAATGGCAATGCGCGCGTGCGACCGTCGCGCTAGGACGACTAGGCAGCCGTGGACGAAATATTTGATGTCATCACCGGTAGGTCATACGGCATTGCTCACCTCAGGACCAAGGTAATTTCGTACCGCCTACTGCTTGATAAGCAGCAGGTGTCGGTGGACCTGCACGTGTACTACGCCAATCACTGCTATACCCGCTCGCGAACAGCTAAGGATCCTGAAGAGGCGGTTCTTTTCCGCGAGTGGAAGAAGGACGACACGCTCGACGAGCGCGTTTTTTGCTCACAGCGATACAAATTCTCTCTTCAGCTTCCACGGCTAATTGAAGATCTAAGCCACGCGGTGTGCTATCGAGGCAATGACAACCACGTCTTCTACCGCCTGAAGAGCGACCCGAAGGCCCGGTGCAGTATCAATGGTTGGTACATCTGCGGCCGACTCGATAGCAGCGCAAGACATCAGCAGTTGCGCTTGAATATCCGTAGCGTCCACTACCGCACTAACCAACCCGGCCGAGGGTGATGGGATTCTGAGCGGCAAGGGTGGGTATCGCCGATGAATCGGCTCTACCGTGCGAGGGCGAGCTTGGTCAACTTTTGTGGATAGTCCAAGGTTGACAGTGACCCTGCCGGCGCCGACACTTCGCGCCTTCGCCACGGGAGCCCACCATGACCGCAGCCATCCGCCACGACTGGTCCCGCGAGGAGGTTGAACACCTTTTCGCCCTGCCCTTCAACGACCTGCTCTTCCAGGCGCAGACCGTGCATCGCCAGTACCACGACCCCAATGCGGTCCAGGTGTCGACCCTGCTGTCCATCAAGACCGGCGGCTGCCCTGAGGATTGCGCCTACTGTCCGCAGGCCGCGCGCTACTCCACCGGCGTGAAAGCCGAGAAGCTGATGAGCGTGGAAGCCGTGCTCGAGCGCGCCAAGGCGGCCAAGGATGCCGGCGCCAGCCGCTTCTGCATGGGCGCCGCGTGGCGTTCGCCGAAGGACCGCGACGTGGTCAAGGTGGCCGAGATCGTGGCCGCCGTGAAGGGCCTCGGACTGCAGACCTGCGCGACGCTCGGCATGCTGTCCCAGCCGCAGGCCGACACGCTCAAGGCCGCCGGCCTGGACTTCTACAACCACAACCTGGATACCGCGCCGGAGTTCTACGGCGAAATCATCCAGACGCGCGAGTTCCAGGACCGTCTGGACACCCTCGACCACGTGCGCCAGGCCGGCCTGAAGACCTGCTGCGGCGGCATCGTCGGCATGGGCGAATCGCGTTCGCAGCGCGCCGGACTGATCACGAGCCTGGCGAACCTGCCCGAGCATCCCGAATCCGTGCCGATCAACCGGCTGGTCCAGGTCGCCGGCACGCCGCTGGCCGGCACCGAAGCGCTTGATCCCTTCGAATTCGTGCGCAGTATCGCGGTCGCGCGCATCGTCATGCCTGCCTCCGTCGTGCGCCTCTCCGCGGGCCGCGAGTCGATGGACGATGCCCTGCAGGCGCTATGCTTCGCTGCGGGCGCCAATTCGATCTTCTACGGCGAGAAGCTGCTGACCACGGGCAACCCGGACGTGGAGCACGACCGCCGTCTGTTCGAACGCCTCGGCCTCAAGCCGATGGAAGTCGAGATCGAGCCGGGCACGGTTCACGCGGACATCGTCGAACGCGCCGACGCGGCGTGAGCCGGCCGGACCTCCGTGCCCGTGTGGAAGCCGCGCGGGCACAACGCGAGCGGGATGGCTTGTTACGCCGCCCGCGCACGTGCGAGGTCACGCCGGACGGCCAACGTCTCGTCGATGGGCGGACGCTGGTCGATTTCTGCGGCAACGATTATCTCGGCCTCGCCCGTCATCCGGATCTGATGGCGGCGCTAAGTCGTGCGGCGGCCGTCGAAGGCGTCGGCACCGGCGCCGCGCACCTGGTCTCCGGCCATCGCGGTGAACACGCCGCGCTCGAGGAAGAGCTGGCCGACTGGACCGGTCGCGAACGTGCCGTGCTGTTTTCCACGGGTGTGATGGCCAACCTGGGCGCCTTGCAGGCGTTGCTCGGTGCCGGCGGCCTGCCCGGCCGCGGTGACGCGCTTTGCGTGCAGGACCGCCTCAACCACGCCAGCCTCATCGACGGCGCCCAGTTGGCCGGTGCGGAGCTTCGCCGCTATCCGCATGCCGATGCCGAAGCCGCGGCACGGCAGCTGGATGCGCGGCCTGACCACCCGGCCCTGCTTGCCACCGATGGCGTCTTCAGCATGGACGGGGATGTCGCCCCGCTGGCGGCGCTGGCCACGCTCTGCCGGAAACGTCACGCCCTCTTTTACGTCGACGATGCCCACGGCCTCGGTGTGCTGGGCACCCAGGGCGCCGGCAGCGTCGCCGCGGCCGGTCTCGACGCGACGCAGGTGCCGGTGCTGATGGGCACGCTTGGCAAGGCGCTGGGAACGGCGGGAGCCTTCGTTGCAGGCGATGCCTCCCTGATCGAGGCCATCGTCCAGTTCGCGCGCCCTTACATCTACACGACGGCGATGCCGGCCGCCCTGGCGGCGGCGACGCGCGCCTCCCTGCGCCTGGTGCGCGCCGACGCGGACGGACGCCGCGAGCAGCTCGCGGCAAATATCGCCCGGTTCCGCCTGGGCGCCGGTCAGCTCGGGCTATCCGTGATGCCGTCATCGACCGCGATCCAGCCCTTGCTCATCGGTCCGGCCGAGGGCGCCCTGAGCGCCTCGCGAGCCCTGGAAGCCGCCGGCTTCCTCGTGGTCGCCATCCGCCCACCCACCGTGCCGCAGGGCGCCGCCCGGCTGCGGATCACCCTGTCCGCGGCGCATACACCGGACCAGATCGACGCCCTGCTGGATGCCCTTGGCCGCCTCCCCGGACCCGCCGGGACCGCCGCCGTATAATGGGCGGCCGCGTCCCTCCCCCTATGCCCATGTCGATCCTCAACATTTCCGCCTACAAGTTCGTCGGCCTCGACGACCTGGACGCGCTGCGCGCGCGGATGGTCGAGCGCTGCCACGCCCTGGCGCTGAAGGGAACGATCCTGCTCGCGCCGGAGGGCATCAACCTCTTCCTGGCCGCGCCACGCGAAGCGATCGACGCCTTCATGGAATGGCTGCACGAGGATCCGCGCTTCGCCGACATCGCACCAAAGGAGAGCCTCTCCGATGACGTGCCGTTCGGACGCATGCGCGTGCGCCTGAAGAAAGAAATCATCACCATGCGCGCGCCGTCGATTCGTCCCGAAGAAGGACGGGCGCCGCATGTATTGCCGGTGGATCTCCGTCGCTGGCTGGATCAAGGACACGATGACGACGGCCGTCCGGTCGTGCTGGTCGATACACGCAACGACTACGAAGTAGCGGCTGGCACGTTCGAGAACACGGTCGAATACGGCCTGTCGAGTTTCACCGGTTTTCCCGAAGCCATCGCCGCGGACCGCGCGCGCTTCGACGGCAAGACCGTGGTGTCGTTCTGCACCGGCGGCATCCGCTGCGAGAAGGCGGCCATCCACATGCGCGAGATCGGCATCGACCATGTCTTCCAGCTCGAAGGCGGCATCCTGAAATACTTCGAAGAGGCCGGTGGTGCGCACTGGCGCGGTGACTGCTTCGTCTTCGATGAGCGCGGCGCGGTCGATCCGACGCTCGCGCCGAGCGACGCGCCGTGAGCGGATTGCACGTCGAGCGTCACGGCGATGGCGAGACACCGCTGGTGCTGATCCACGGCTGGGCCATGCACGGCGGCATCCTTGCGCCGCTGGTCGAGGCACTGGCGTCGCGCTACACAATGTATGTGGTCGACCTGCCGGGTCACGGCTACTCCCGTGACTGCGACATTCCGCTCGAACCGCTGGCGTGCGCGAAGGCGATCGCCGCGGTTACCCCGCCGGCGACATGGCTGGGCTGGTCGCTCGGCGGGCTGGTCGCGCTCACCGCGGCGCTCGACCTGCCCGACCACGTCACCTCCGTCGTCGCGATGTGCTCCACGCCGCGCTTTGTTCGCACCGAAGGCTGGCCTTACGGTAACGACGCGGCCATGGTGGAGAAACTCGCCGCCGACCTGGAAGCCGACTACCACGGCACGCTGGAGCGCTTCATCGCGCTTGAGGCCATGGGCAGTGCCGATCCACGCGCCGAGGCCCGACGCCTCAAGGAAGAAGCCTTCTCTCGCGGCGAACCCGACCCGCGCGTGCTGATGGAAGGCCTTCGCCTGCTCGAAAGCACCGACCTGCGATCGCGCCTTTCCGAACTGCGTAAGCGCAGCCTCTGGATAGCCGGCCGACGCGACCGCATTGTTCATCCCGAGGCCATGCGTTGGTGCGCCGAGGCGGCTGGCGGCCGCTTCGAAGAAATCGCCCACGCCGGCCACGCCCCCTTCATCGGACACGCCATCGCCGTGGCCGATGTCCTGACGCAGTTCACCGAAGCAGACGCATGAGCGACTTTCATTTCGACCGGACCCGGATCAAGCGTAACTTCGGTCGCGCCGCCGGCACCTACGAGAAGCACGACGCGCTGCAGCGCGAGGTGCAGTCGACCCTGGTCGACCGTCTCGACATGTATGAGCAGGTGCCCGAGGTCATCCTCGATGTGGGTGCGGGTACCGGCCGGGGCAGCGCGGCACTGAAGAAGCGCTATCCGAAGGCCCAGGTGATCGCGATGGACCTCGCGCTGCCGATGCTGCGTCAGGCCCGGCAGCACAGCAGCTGGCTGAAGCCCTTCTCGCGCGTCGCCGCCGATGCGTACACGCTGCCGATGCCCGACCACAGTGTCGACATCCTCTTCTCCAATCTTTGCTTCCAATGGTGCGAGGACGTCGGCCGTCTGTTTACCGAGTGCGCACGCGTACTCAAGCCCGGCGGCCTGCTCACGTTCTCCACGTTCGGCCCCGACACGCTCAGCGAGCTGCGCGCCGCCTGGGCGGAAGCCGACCAGCACGCCCATGTCGCACGCTTCCTGGACATGCACGACGTCGGCGACGCCATGTTGAGCGCCGGCTTGCGTGATCCTGTGTTATTCGCCGAGCGCTACACCCTCACCTACCCCACGCCACGCGCGTTGCTCGACGAATTGCGCGGCCTCGGCGCAAACAACGCCGACGCCGACCGCCAGCGCGGCCTGACTGGCAAGCATCATTACCGACGCATGCTCGATGCCTACGAGGCGATGCGGAACGAGGGCGTCATTCCCTCGACCTGGGAAGTGGTGACCGCACACGCGTGGGGCCCGCCGGCCGGACAGTCGCGCCGCGAAGGCAGCGGCGAGATTGCGAGCTTCCCCATCGAGAACCTGCGCGGCTCGCGGCGAAAGACGCCCTTCTGATGGACGTGCGTCAGGGGCCTGCGCGGTGCTTACAACCGGGCTCGTGACCGTCGACCATGCCGGTGGCCTGCATCAGCGCATAACAGATGGCCGTGCCCGCGAAACGAAACCCCCGCTTTTTCAGCGTCGCGCTCATGACATCGGACGCATCGCTACGCGAGCGCAGGCCGAACATGTAACGCGGCGGCGTGGAGATAGCTTYGCCATCAACGAGGGCAAAAAGAAACCTCGACAGCGAGCCCTCGCTTTCGATCAACCGGAGTGCCGCCCTCGCATTGCCACGCACCGAGGCGATCTTGAGGCGATGACGAATGATGCCGCGGTCACGACGAACCACGGCGAGTTCGTCGTCAGTCATGGCGGCGATGCGCACCAGGTCGTAATCGTGAAAGGCCCGGCGGTAGTGTTCACGTTTTCCAAGCACCGTTCGCCATGACAAACCGGCCGCCGCCCCGCGCAACGTGATCAATTCGAAGAGATGGCGATCGTCGCGGACCGGCAGCCCCCACTCGGTGTCGTGATAGACGCGTTCAGCGTCGTTCTGCTCGGCCCAGGCGCATCGCATGTCCCGTCTCACACGTCCTGAAGAAGGGACGAGAATAGCCACGCAAAGCGGCTGCGGATGTCCGCTTCAGATAGCGTGGGCCGTGCGAATGCTTACCAGGGAAGGTCGTCCAGATCGACGTTGCCGCCAGTCAATACCGCACCGACGCGTCGTCCCCTGATTCGCTCCGGATGCCGCAGCAAAGCGGCAAGAACGGTCGCGCTCGATGGCTCGACCACGATGCGCAACTCGGACCAGAGCAGGCGCATGGCGGCAATGACTTCGGCATCACTGACACGCAGCACGGTGACGCCCTGCTCGCGCAGGACATGAAAGTTCGGTTCGCCGATCAGTGTTCTCAGCCCGTCGCAAATCGTGTGCGGCGTGAACGGCCCGACACGCACGTCGGCTTCCAGCGAGCGTGCGGCATCGTCAGCGCCCTCGGGCTCGGCACCGAACAACGTGATGGCAGGGTCGATGCCATGAGCGGCGATCGAACACCCCGAGGCCAACCCACCACCGCCCACGGGAAAGATGATCGTGTCGATCCCGGGAGACTGCCGCAAAAGCTCCGGCACGAGCGTTCCCTGACCTGCCATGACTCGGGAGTCGGCATAGGGATGCACGAGGGTCGCGCCCGTGCTGGCGATCAGTTCGGCGGCTTTCGCCTCGCGCGCGGCCGTCGTCGGCGCGCAACGATGTACGGAAGCGCCTGCCGCGACGATCGCATCCACCTTGGTTTTCACGGCGCCTTCGGGGACCACGACGTGCGCCGTGATCCCGCGCGTGCGCGCCGCCATCGCGAGGGCATTCCCGTGATTGCCTGAGGAGTGGGTGACGACACCGCGTGCGGCGTCTTCGTCGCTCAGTGACCACACGGCGTTGGTCGCGCCGCGAAACTTGAAGGCCCCGCCACGCTGCAGGTTCTCGCACTTGAAGACGACCGCCGCGCCGGCCAGCGCGTCGATGCGGTCGCTGCGAAGTATGGGTGTCACCAGCGCATGGGGTGCGATGCGCGCAGCGGCGTCGCGTACGTCGGCGAAGGTCGGCAAGGTCACGTATCGAACTCCACACCGCAGACGAAGCGACGCTCCTGGCCGGCGGCCAGTGTGATCAATGGCGTGCAGTCGTCGCGATTGAAGGCATCCGGCATGCATTCCATCGGTTCCAGCGCCACAGACTTGCGCGCGTCGCGGTCTGCAGTGTCTGCCGTGAATACGAGCATGACGCCTCGCTCCTGCCACACGGCGATGCCCGCACCCGTTTTCGGGTCGCGCAGATGCGTGCGCGCCTTGCCATCCGAGTCGAGCTGGAGGTCGGCATAGGTGTGGTTGAGTTCGGTACCACCGATGGGGCGCGCCTTGCGGAAATCGAGCGAACGGTCGGCCTTGTCCATCGCTTGCCAGGCGCTGGTGCCCGGCAGGGGAATGAAATCCTTGTCCGTGGCGATGACCTTGTCCGCGGGCACCTGAAGCTCCCAGGTCTCGATTGGATGATCCGAGAGTCGGAAGTACGGATGCCAGCCGAAGAACGTGGGCGCGGCGTGTTCGCCGACATTACGCGTCTTCGCTTCCACCGTGAGACCGTGCTCGTCGAGGGTGAAGGTCACGCTGAAATCGAGCGCGAACGGGTACCCGGGATTGACGCCCGGGCGGATCGCGTCGGTGACGAGCGTGACCGACGCCTTATCATCGTCGCCATGTTCGCGCTGCACGTCGAACAGCGTTCCGCGGAGGAACCCGTGCCGACTGGCGCGATCGGCGCCGACAGCACCTGGCTGCAAGTCGTAAGTGGTTCCTTCAAAGGTGTAGCGCGAATCGTTAACGCGGTTGGCGAACGGCGTCATGATGGCGAAGCGCGACCCCTTATGTCCGACCAGCTCCTTTTCGTTGCGAAAACCGTCGGTCACGGCGCGCGTCTCGTCGCGCCAGCGGGTGGTGATCGAGAGCACGGTGGCGCCACGCCGGGCGATACGGACCTCGCGATCGGCATCGGCATCGACCAGCACCACCAACTCGTTGGCGCCCAGGGTGGAGCGCGTCACGGTGAATCGGGACATGGGGAGGCTTCCTTTTGACGAATCCGACCGCATGTTAGCCTGCCTGTCAGACCAGAACATGTGTTGTCTTACCGCCATGAGTGATCGTTCCGACGCCCCCACGTCCGTTATCCGCCTCGCCGACTACCGCCCGCCTGCATGGGCCGTGGAGGAGGTGGCTCTCGAGTTCGACCTCGGTATCGACCACACCGAGGTCATCAGCCGCCTTACCCTGGTGCGGCAGGCCGACGAGCCCATTCGCCTGAACGGCGAAGGCATCGAGTTACTCGAGCTGACCCTGGATGGGCGACGGCTGGGCGACGGCGAGTACATCCTCGCCAATGGCATGCTGGAAGTCGCGGTGGACGCCGACCGCTGCATCCTGGGTGCCCGCGTGGCGGTCCGGCCGGCGGAGAACACCGCCTTCGAGGGCCTGTACCTTTCCGGCAGCCGCGACCGCGGTTTCCTGCTGACCCAGTGTGAAGCCGAAGGCTTCCGTCACATCACCTATTTCCCCGATCGGCCCGATGTCCTTTCGAAGTACACGGTGACGCTGCGCGCCGACCGCCAGCGTTTCCCGGTGTTGCTCGCCGGCGGCAATCCCGACGGCGAGGGCGACCTGCCCGATGGCCGTCACTGGGCACGCTTCGTGGATCCTCATCCGAAGCCGAGTTACCTGTTCGCCCTGGTCGCGGGACGCCTGGAACGGATCAGCCACGACTACACCACGGCCGATGGCCGCGCGGTGGCGCTGCACATCTGGGCCGAGCCCGATGTCATCGATCGCTGCGACTACGCGATGGACTCCCTCATCCGCAGCATGCAGTGGGACGAGCGCGCGTACGGGCGCAACTACGATCTCGATGTGTTCCACGTCGTCGCCACCCACGACTTCAACATGGGCGCGATGGAGAACAAGGGTCTCAACATCTTCAACGCGAAGTACCTCCTGGCCGACCCGGATTCGAGCACCGATGACGAATACCGCCACGTGGAAGCCGTCGTCGCCCACGAGTACTTCCATAACTGGAGCGGCAACCGCGTCACCTGCCGCGACTGGTTCCAGCTCAGCCTGAAGGAAGGGCTCACGGTGTTCCGCGAGCAGAGCTTCTCCGCAGACATGAATTCGGTCTCGCTCAAGCGCATCGAAGACGTTGCGTTGCTGCGCCGTGCGCAGTTCCCCGAAGATGCCGGTCCGCTGTCGCATCCGGTACGTCCGTCGCAGTACAGCGAGATCAACAACTTCTATACCGCCACCGTGTACGAGAAAGGTTCCGAGCTGGTCCGCATGCTCGCCGGCCATCTCGGCCGCGACGGCTTTCGCAAGGGCATGGACCTCTACTTCGATCGCCACGACGGCGATGCCGCCACGATCGAGGACTTCCTGAAGGCCCTGGGCGACGCCAATGGCACCGATCTGTCTGCTTATCTGGCGTGGTACAGCCAGGCAGGGACGCCGCGCCTGACCGCTGAAGCGCGCTACGACGCGGCGCAATCGCGCTATCGGCTCACCCTGCGCCAACGCACGCCGGCCAGCGCCGGGCAGACGGTCAAACACGCGCTGCCCATCCCGGTGCGGTTGTCACTGTTCGACGCGACGGGCAAGGCGCTGCCGCTGCGGCTCGAGGGCGAGGCCACGACGGGCGCTGCCGAGCGCACGATCGTGCTCGATGGCGCCGAACGCAGCATCGTCTTCGAAGACATCCACAGCGCGCCGGTCCCCTCGCTGCTACGCGGGTTCTCGGCGCCGGTGATCCTCGAGTTCGACTACGCGCCAGAAGAACTGGGCGTGTTGCTTCGCCACGATCCGGACGGCTTCAACCGCTGGGAAGCCGGGCAGCAGCTCGCGGGCCTCGCCTACGACGACTGTCGCGACCGAAAGGACGACGGTGCGGCTATCGGCGCCTGGACGACGGCGCTCGCCCAACTGTTCGGCGATCCCTCCGTCGAAGACGCGCTGCTCGCCGAACTGCTCACTCCACCGGGTGAGATCGAGCTGGTCGAGCGCCAGCCCGAGCGAGATCCGGACCGCATCCGCGCCAGCCGTCAGGCCATGCTGCAGGCGTTGGCCAGCAAGATCGGCGTCCCTGCGCTACGCGCGCGTTACGACGTCCTTCGCACCGCCACCAGCGGATCGCTCGATGCGGCAAGCCAGGCCCAGCGCCAGCTGAAGCGTCGTGTGCTGGACCTGCTTTCGCTGGTCGACGAGAACCACGCCCGCGAGCTGGCTCGCGCGCAGTACGACGAAGCACCGGGCATGACCGACCGCCTGGCGGCGCTGGCGACGCTGGCGACGATCGATCCCGCAGGCGCGGCTCCGGCCTTCGCCCACTTCCGCAAGAAGTACGAGTCGAACGCCCTTGCGCTCGACAAGTGGTTTGCCGTGCAGGCGCAGCTGCCGGGCGAGACGGCCCTGGGGCGTATCCAGACGCTGGAACGCGACGACGCGTTCACGCTGAAGAACCCGAACCGTGTGCAGTCATTGCTTGGCAGCTTCGCGCGGGCCAATCCGAGCGGCTTCCACCGTGCGGACGGCGCGGCCTATCGCTGGCTGGCGGACCGCCTCGTGGCGATCGACGCCCTCAATCCGCAGGTCGCCGCGCGCGTGGCGACGGCCTTCAATGGGTGGAAGCGCCTGGAGCCCCTACGTCGCGAGTCAGCGCATGCCGTGGTTGCGGAACTGGCTGCACGCAAGGATCTGTCGCGCGACCTGACCGATATCCTCGCCCGGGTCGCCCTGGGCTGAGCCCAGGGTCAGTCGTTCAGTCCGGCCAGTGCTTCGCGAATGCGCGCGAGGCGCTGCTCGATGCGCGGACGAAGGCGGCCCTGTTCCGCGGCGTTGCGTTCGTTGAGCCTTTCCATCGCCATTTCCAGGCTGCCCATTTCGATGAGCAGATCGTGGTGGCGAATCATGGGTTCGTTAGTGGACATGACAGCGTTCATGGCGTTCAGCCCCTTCCCTCGGTGGTCACGATGCTGCAATGCATCGGCCGTGCCACGCGTTTCACCGCGCGATAAAATGTGCGCTGGATCACACAGGGTCTCGCTCCGCAGGAGAAACTGACGTACTGCGTCACCAATTGCCGAAATCGAGCACTTCGTTGACGAAAAAGTCACACACAGTTCATTCGTTCGGTGTAGTGTTCAATTCAACGAAAAAAAGCCGAGGCGTTGGCCTCGGCTCTTCGTGCCAGTCACTCGGTTTCTGGCGCCCGGCAGCACGGTCATCCTGGATTCCCCCTGTTCCTGAGACCGCCGGGCGCCAGATCTCATTCGATAAACCGAATGGGGCATCCTTGCCCACATCCCGCTTCCTTCTCCCGGCACACGACCAAACCCCTGTCGTTCGGTCTCGGCGCGCGTGTGATCGCGCAGCGTCTGCCCGGGTGAAGTGCACGGAATAGCAAGCACAAGCCATGCCAGAACCTGCCGAAGGCGAACCGCGTTGCAACGCAGCGCGGTTCGTCCGGCAGGCGTAAAATGGCCGCCTTGGCCCTACGCCCGAAACCCTGACCATGCTGCATACAGAAACCTACGACGTGATCGTGGTCGGTGGCGGACACGCCGGCACCGAAGCCGCGCTCGCGTCTGCTCGCGCCGGCGCCCGCACCCTGCTGCTCAGCCACAACATCGAAACGATCGGCCAGATGAGCTGCAACCCGGCCATCGGCGGCATTGGCAAGGGGCACCTGGTCAAGGAGATCGACGCCCTCGGTGGCGCCATGGGCCGTGCGGCGGATCGCGCCGGCATCCAGTGGCGCACGCTCAATGCGTCCAAGGGCCCGGCCGTCCGCGCGACACGCTGCCAGGCCGACCGCTCGCTCTACAAGGCGGCGATCCGGCTCATGGTGGAAACGCAGCCCAATCTCGTGCTGTTCCAGCAAGCCGTCGACGACCTCATCCTCATCGATGGTCGCGTCGCCGGCGTGCGTACCCAGATGGGCCTCGACTTCCACGCGCCCGCCGTCGTGCTGACCGCAGGCACCTTCCTTGCCGGCAAGATCCACATCGGTTCGGCGCAGTACGCCGGTGGCCGGGCGGGCGATCCGCCGGCGTCGACGCTCGCCGCGAAGCTGCGCGAGCTGCCGGTCGCCGCCGACCGCCTCAAGACGGGTACCCCGCCGCGCATCGACAGCCGCAGCATCGAATTCTCGGTACTCGAGGAGCAACCGGGCGACGACCCGATGCCGCACTTCTCGTACATGGGCTCGGCAGCGGAACACCCGCGGCAGGTGAGTTGCTGGATCACCCACACCACCGAAGCCACCCACGACCTGATCCGCGGCTCGCTCGATCGGTCACCGCTGTATAGCGGACAGATCGAAGGGGTCGGCCCACGTTATTGCCCGTCGATCGAAGACAAGGTGGTCCGCTTCGCCGACAAGACCTCGCACCAGATCTTCGTCGAACCGGAAGGCCTGGACACCTTTGAGATCTACCCCAACGGCATTTCCACCTCCCTGCCCTTCGACATCCAGTACGCGCTGGTGCGGTCCATCCCCGGTTTCGAGCGCGCGCACATCACACGCCCGGGCTACGCCATCGAATACGACTACTTCGATCCGCGCGGCCTGCATCCGTGGCTGGAAACCAAGGGCATTCCCGGGCTGTATTTCGCCGGGCAGATCAACGGCACGACCGGTTACGAAGAGGCGGGCGCGCAGGGACTCATCGCCGGCATGAATGCTGCGCTTGCCGTGCGCGGCGAAACGCCGTGGTACCCGCGCCGCGACGAGGCCTATATCGGCGTCCTCATCGACGACCTCACGACGAACGGCACGATCGAGCCGTATCGCATGTTCACCTCGCGCGCCGAGTACCGCCTGCACCTGCGCGAAGACAACGCCGACCTCCGCCTGACGCCACACGGCTACGCGCGCGGCGTCGTCTCGGAGGAACGCTTCCGTCGTTTCGAGGCCAAGCGCGACGCGGCCGAGCGCGAAACCGCGCGCCTGCGCGGCATCTGGGCGGCGCCGACCAATGCGCTGGGCGCCGCTATCGAGCGCTCGCTAGGTATCGCGGTCAGCCGCGAAACGCACGCCCTGGACCTGCTTCGTCGGCCCGAACTCAACTACGCCACCCTCACCGGCGTGCCCGAACTGGGGCCCCCAGTGGAGGACGCGGAAGTCGCCACGCAGGTGGAGGTGCAAGCGAAGTATTCCGGCTACCTGGAGCGCCAGCGCGACGAGATCGAGCGTCAGCGCCGACATGAGGCCACGGCGATTCCCGAAGGTTTCGACTACGACCGCGTGCGAGGACTCTCCGCTGAGGTATTGCTCAAGCTGAAGCGGACGCTTCCCGTCACCATCGGCCAGGCATCGCGTATCAGCGGCGTGACCCCGGCAGCGATCTCGCTGTTGCTGGTGCACCTGAAGCGCCGCGCCGCGTAGGCGCATGTGCCAACCAGCAGGCGGCGGCGCGCTGGTCCATCTGGCATCATCGACGATAGTCAGTGCATCAGTGAAAAGGTAGGCCATGCAAGTCTGGATCGGACGTAACGGTGAGCGCTTTGGTCCCTACACGGACGACGAAATCCGTCAGTGGCTGCGTGACGGCACCTGCCGCGCCGACGAACTCGGCTGGTACGACGGCATGGTCGACTGGCGTCCGCTGGGGGAGCTGTTCCCGGAAGAGCGCCCCGCCGCCGCCGAGGGCGTCCCACCCATGCCGCCGTCTCCGCCGCCCTTCCTGGGCGTCACCGACGTGGCTACGCCGGAATACGCGGGCTTCTGGCTGCGTTTCGGCGCCTGGGTGATCGACTACCTCATCCTCATCGTGCCGTTCACCTTCATCGCGCTGGGCATGGGGCTCAGCGCCATCGCGACCAGCTTCATGGAGCAGATGAAGACCGACCAGGTCGCAGCGCTGCAGGCGTACGGCGAGGCCATGCTGCCGATCACTTACGTCCTGATGGTCGTCGGCTTCGTGTACTACACGCYCTTCGAGGCTTCGAAGTGGCAGGCCACCCCGGGGAAGATGGCCGTCGGCATCCGCGTCACCGACACCGAGGGCCAGCGCATCTCGCTCGCCCGCAGTGCCGGCCGCAATGCCGTACGCCTGACCAACGTGCTGCGCTTTCCGGTGCCGCTTCCGCTGATCTGTTACGTGGTCGCCGCCTTCACCCAGCGCAAGCAGGGCGTGCATGACCTCCTGGCCAAGACCTACGTATTGACGGGTCGTGCGGACCAGGCCACGGCGCCGGTCGCCGCGCCACGCAACGGCGATAGCGGCCGCTTCGACGCCTGATCGCCCTGCCCGCCCCGGCCTCCCGGCCTCCCGGCCTCCCGGCCGGGGCCTCGCCTGTGCTTGCTATCATCTACGGCTCGAACCGACGTTTCGGCCGGCCGAGCAACGCACAGGAACCACATGCAGAGCATCGAACAACGAATTGCCCAGGACATCGCCGCGAAGCCCGAACAGGTTCGCGCAGCGGTGGAACTTCTCGACGGCGGCGCCACCGTGCCGTTCATCGCCCGCTACCGCAAGGAAGTGACCGGCGGTCTGGATGACATTCAGCTGCGTCTGCTCGAAGAGCGACTGCGCTACCTGCGCGAGCTCGAAGACCGCCGCGCTGCCATCCTCGACAGCATCGTCGAACAGGGCAAGATGACCGACGCCCTCAAGGCGGATCTGCTCAGCGCCGACACCAAGGCGCGTCTGGAGGATCTCTACCTCCCGTTCAAGCCCAAGCGCCGCACCAAGGCCCAGATCGCCCGCGAAGCCGGCCTGGAGCCGCTCGCGCTCGGCCTGCGCGAAGACCCCACGCAAGACCCGGAAACGTTCGCTGCGGGCTTCGTCGACGCCGATAAGGGCGTTGCCGACACCAAGGCCGCCCTGGACGGCGCGCGTGCCATCCTCATGGAGTCCATCGCGGAAGATGCCGCGCTCGTCGGCGAACTTCGTGACTGGCTGTGGGAAAAGGGCCAGATCCGCGCCGTCGTCGTTGCCGGCAAGGAGAATGAAGGCGCCAAGTTCCGCGACTACTTCGACCATAGCGAAGCCGTGTCGAAGATCCCCTCGCACCGCCTGCTCGCGCTGATGCGCGCACGCAACGAAGGTGTGCTCGAGATCGACCTCAACCCCGGCACCGACGCCGACCAGGGCCATGCCGAGGGCGAAGGCCGTGTCGCCGCGCGTGCCGGTATCGTCAATCGAAACCGCGCTGCCGATGCCTGGTTGCGCGAAACCGTGCGACTGACCTGGCGCGTGAAGCTGCATCTCCACCTCACGCTCGATCTGTTCGGCCGCGTGCGCGAAGGCGCCGAGGACGAAGCCATCCGCGTGTTTGGCGACAACCTGAAGGACCTCCTGCTCGCCGCACCCGCCGGCGCGAAGACGGTCATGGGCCTGGATCCGGGCATCCGTACCGGCTGCAAGCTGGCGATCGTGGATGCCACAGGCAAGCTGGTCGCGTTCGATACGATCTACCCGCACGAACCGCGCAACCAGTGGGATCAATCCGTGGCGCGCATCGCGCAGCTGAGCAAGCAGCACGGCGTGAACCTCATCGCCATCGGCAACGGCACCGCCTCGCGCGAGACCGACAAACTCGCGGCGGAAGTCATCAAGAAGCACGCCGACCTCAACCTGTCCAAGGTCGTCGTCAGCGAAGCAGGCGCGTCGGTTTACTCCGCATCCGAGTTGGCCTCCAAGGAGTTCCCGGACGTCGACGTGTCGATCCGCGGCGCCGTTTCCATCGCGCGCCGCCTGCAGGATCCGCTGGCCGAACTGGTGAAAATCGAACCCAAGGCCATCGGTGTCGGCCAGTACCAGCACGACGTGAACCAGGTGAAGCTCGCGCGCGCCCTGGACGCCCGCGTCGAAGACTGCGTGAACGCGGTGGGCGTCGACGTCAACACGGCATCGGCACCCCTGCTCGCACGCGTGGCCGGCCTGTCCAGCAGCGTCGCGGAAAACGTCGTCAAGCACCGCGATGCCAACGGTCCGTTCCCCAGCCGCAAGGACCTGCTTAAGGTACCTCGCCTCGGTGACAAGGCCTTTGAACAGTGCGCGGGGTTCCTGCGTATTTCCGACGGCAGCAATCCGCTGGATGCCAGCTCGGTGCATCCGGAGGCGTACCCGGTGGTCGAGCGCATCCTCAAGCAGTGCGGTCGCGAAGTGAAGCAGGTGATCGGCGATACGTCCTTCCTGCGCAGCCTCAAGCCCGAAGACTTCACCGACACGACCTTCGGCGTGCCGACCGTGCGCGACATCCTCAAGGAACTCGAAAAGCCCGGTCGCGATCCTCGCCCGGAGTTCGTCGCGCCCAGCTTCGCCGAAGGCGTCGAGGACCTGAAGGACCTGAAGGTCGGCATGGTGCTCGAAGGCCGCGTGACCAACGTTGCCGCGTTCGGTGCCTTCGTCGATATCGGCGTCCACCAGGACGGCCTGGTTCACGTGTCCGCGCTGTCGCACACCTTCGTCAAGGATCCCCGTGATGCGGTGAAGGCCGGCGACGTGGTCAAGGTCAAGGTCATGGAAGTGGACCTGCCGCGCAAGCGCATCGCCCTCACCATGCGCCTGGACGACGTGCCCGGTGAAGCCCGCGGTGGCCGCCCGGCACAGCCGAACGATGGCGCGGCCGGTGGTGGTGGTAGTGGTGGCGGCAATCGTCGCGGTGGTCAGGGCGGCGGCAGCCGTCCCCCGCAGCCACCCAAGCCCGCCGCCGCACCGGCGAACAGCGCCTTTGCTGACGCGTTCTCACGCGCCCAGAAGAAATAAGACGACGCTTCCACCGGGCGGGGAGCGCCCGGTGGAAGCGCACTTATTCGGCAACTTCCGAGAAATTTCTTAACGCCCACGGCTTCTCCCGCTCAGGTAGGAGCCGATTCRTCGGCGAAAGGGTGCCCGCCACAACTTGGCCCGCTGCCGCGGGATCGCCGATGTATCGGCTCCTACATTTCACGGCCACGACCTGCGTGGCTGCCGGTGCGGCGGCGCAGCATGCGCCGGCGTATGGCTTCCATTACCGTAACGTTTCTCTAACGCCCCACACACGGAGTGATCTACATGCGTATTCGCTATCTTGCCGGTGCCATTGGTACGGCCCTTCTGTTCAGTGCCGGGGCGCACGCCGACGGGTTCAACCAGGTCGTTTCGTTCGGCGACAGCCTGAGCGATAGCGGCAACGTCTCCATTCTGTCCGGCTCACCGGTCATTTCCCGCTTCACGACCAATCCGGGCTCGACCGCCGTCGAGAACATCGCGAAGTACTTCAATCTCTCGCTGAACCCGTCGCTGGCCGGCGGCACCGATTACGCCTTCGGTGGCGCCCGCGCCACCATCCCGAACCCGGTTCCGGGTACCGGCGCGCAGATCCAGCAGTACCYGACCTCGACCGGCGGCAAGGCCGACCCGAACACGCTCTACACCATGTGGATCGGCGCCAACGACCTTCTCGCCGCGACCGCCAACCCGGCTACCGCGCAGGTTGTCGTCGCCACCGCCGCGTCGCAGGAAGTCGGCCAGATCAAGGCACTGCAGGCCGCTGGCGCGAAGACCATCGTCGTCTTCAACCTGCCAGACGTCGGCAAGACGCCCGCGGCCATGTCGCAGGGCGCCGCTGCTTCGGCAGGCATCACCCAGCTGACCCAGGTCTACAACGGCATCCTCTCTGGCGGCCTGGCCTCGGCCCAGCGCGGCATCGTGCCGATCGACACCTACGCGCTGCTCAACGAAGTCATCGCCAGCCCGAGCACCTACGGCTTCAGCAACGTCACKGTGCCGGCCTGCACCACGGCCAGTTCGATCACCTGTACGCCGGCAACGCTGCGCGATCCGAATGCTGCGTCGACCTACCTGTTCGCCGACGGCATCCATCCGACGACGGCCGCACACGCCCTGCTCGGCCAGTACGCCCTCTCGATCATCGAAGCACCGCAGAAGATCTCGCTGCTGGGCGAAGCCGGTCTCGCCACGAGCGAAGCGCACACCCGCGTGCTGCGCAACCAGATGATGGCCGACAACTTCGGTGCCGGTACGCGCGTCTTCGCGTCGGCCGAATATGGCCAGCAGACGTTCAAGAGCGGCGACACCTCGCCGAAGACCGACAGCGACAACGTCAACCTGACCATCGGTGCCGACGCCAAGGTCAATGAAAACATCTCGGTGGGCGTCGCCATGGGCGTGGCCTCGACCAATGCCGATTTCTCCGGCGGTGGCGGTTACAAGATGACCGATCTCGCCGGCTCGGGCTACGCGTTCTACCACGCCGGTGGCGGCTACGTCGGTACCTTCCTCAGCTTCGGCCAGCTGAGCTTCACCGACATCGACCGTCGCATCGACCTCGGTGCCGCGCGTCGCACGGAAACGGGCAAGGCTGACGGTTCGCACGTCGGCGGTGGCCTGCAGGGCGGCTGGTGGTTCGGTAGCGAGACGCTGAAGACCGGCCCGTTCGTCAGCCTCACCTTCGAACAGCTGCGCGTCGACGGCTATAACGAGTACGGCGGCGACAGCACCGCGATGAACTTCGGCAAGCAGACCCGTAACTCGCGCATCGCCACCGCCGGCTGGCGCGTGCAGGGTTCGTGGCAGTCCGGTAACACCGTGCTGCACCCGTTCGCAGAAGTGGCTTATAACCGCGACGGTCGTGCCGACGCCCGTTACATCGATGCCGGGCTCATGAGCATGAGCGGCAGCTTCGAACTGCAGGGCTTCACGCCCGATAAGACCTGGGCCACAGCGGACCTCGGCGTCACCGCCGACCTCAACCAGACCTGGAGCGCCTGGGCTGCCTACAGCGGCCGTTTCGCCGACAAGACCCAGCGCGACAACAGCCTGAACCTCGGCGTGAAGATGGCATTCTGATCAAGCCGACCAAGGGGATCCCTACGTGGGATTCCCTTGGCGCTCTGTGTGGGAGCCGCTTCAGCGGCGAAAAAAAACGCCGGCGCAAGCCGGCGTTTTTTTGTCTTCGCGAGTAGTGCGAATTACTTCTTGCCGTTACCGCCGGCCTTCGCGTACATCGCTTCGGCCTGCTTGCGCAGATCGTTGGCGGCGTCGTCGGAGAGGACGTCGGTCTTGCTGCCGGCCTGGTTTTCCTTCAGGACCAGCTCACCGGCATCGTTCCAGCCTGCGCGCTCGGTCGAGGTCGGCTTGCCGTCCTTGCTCGGCTTCTTCTCCTGAATGACGACCCAGGGCTTGCCGTTCTTGTAGGCGAAGTCGGTAGCAGTGAAGCCCTTGTCGCCGTAATCGACGAGCTCGCGCACGAACTGGACGTCGTTACCCTTCTTGAAGATCTGCCAGCCATGGGACTCGCCGTCTTTCAGCGCCGTGCCCTGGGTGACCTTCATGCCGCCGATGTTCTTCTTGACGCTGTTGAAGCCGTTGAGCTCCTTCTCGCCCGGCGTGGCTTCGCCGACCAGCTGGATGTTCGCGACGTTCTTTGCGCCCTTGGTCAGGACCGGGGTCTTCAGCGGCGACGAGTAATGACGATCACCGTCCTGCAGGGACACCTCGACGATGTACATGTCGTTCGGATTGAGGTCCGTGGCATTGAAGTCGAGCTGGAACTGCGCCGGCAGGGTCACCGGGGCGATCGTCTTGGTCGCCAGCGGCTGCGAGCCTTCGGCGGTCACGTCGATCAGCTTCAGGTCGAGCTTGGCGTCTGGCGAAAGCTGGGCGCCAGCATCACGCAGGGAAACACTGCCGGTAACGGCGTTGGCCGGGCCGGACGCCTCAGGCGTGCCACCCGCGGCCTGCTGGCCGTTGTCGGAAGAGCCGCCGCAGCCGGCGAGGGCCAGTGCGGCCACGGATGCGAGCGACAAGAAAATCCTGCGCATGGTCGAACCTCGTAACGGAACGGAAAGAAGGTATGAGTCACGGAAGATACGCGCGCGCATGGCGCAAGACCTTCCGGGGGGAACCTTGGAGCATACCGGCAAATGCGCCGCTGGAAAAGTCAAGGGTGAAAATCCCTAGGAATTCGTAACTGCGGGCCGGTTGGCAAGCTGGCAGTCAGAAATGCCGAAAATCGGCAAGCCCCTGATCGACAAACGGTTTGCGAACAGACCACTTCCAAAAAAAAGGCCACCCGAAGGTGGCCTTTTCTTGCGATCCAGGCCACCAACC
The DNA here is from genome assembly GCF_056401735.1 of Luteibacter sp. P4_D7_3. NCBI lineage: Bacteria > Pseudomonadati > Pseudomonadota > Gammaproteobacteria > Lysobacterales > Rhodanobacteraceae > Luteibacter > Luteibacter sp. P4_D7_3. The sequence continues at coordinate 6,069 of NZ_JBFUIT010000019.1, read as the reverse complement.
CGAAGGCTGGTGGCTTCGATCCGACTTCGATGGATCAGAAGTCGTAGGTGATACCGAAGCGAGCGTAACGCGGGGTCGACGAGAACACCGTCGCCTTGTAGTTCGACTCGACGCCCGACGAGGTACCAGCCTGCGGATAGATCTGCATCGTTTCGCGGCTGTTGAACACGTTGAACACCGTGATGTTGAACGCGAGCTTCTTGTCGGCCCAGACCGGACGGTACTCAGCGCTCAGGTCGAACAGGTAGAGCCACGGGGTGTGACCCATGGAACCCGGCGACGACGGCTGACCGTAGCAGTAGTGATAGAAATCACCGTAGCCGACCGGATCGGACTGATCCGCACCGTACTGACCAAGGCACGACTTCGGCGCACCCGACGAGATCGACAGGTTGCCGGAGAGCAGGAACTCTTCCGTCAGCTGGTAGGAGCCGTAGGCCTTGACCACGTGACGGCGGCTGTTGGACAGCTCGCCACCCGAGTATTCCATCAGCTGCGGGAAGTCCCAGTCGACCGTCGCCGAGACGTCCTTCTGGTTGATGTCCGAGCGGACCTGACCTTCCGAGTTGCCGTAGCTCTTCGAGTAGACGTAGTCGAGCTTGCCGTACCACTTACCATCGAACGGATGCTCGAGGTACATCTCGAGACCGTAGTAGTTACGCTGCAGCTTCGGGAAGCCGAAGTCGCCATTCGACACGTTGGCCTGGTAGTAACCACCCTGCGTGTTCGGCACCAGGAACTGCGAAGCGCGGCCCGGGTTGAACAGGTAGCTACCCTGGATCGTACCGATCGTGGTCGGATCGACGCCCTGGTTGATCAGCGTCTGACGGATGATGTCGGAATCGCCGACGTCATCGATGGCGTTACGCAGCTTGCGCAGCGTGGCCTTCGCGCCGTAGACCCACTTGTCGCCCAGGGTCTTGTCGAAGCCGAGGATGAACTCATCCTGGTATTCCGACTTCAGGTTGCGCGAAGCAGCCGTGTTCGGATCGCGCTGGATGCCGTACTCGCCGTTGGCCGAGATCGGGCCGCCGGTGGCGGTCTGGATCGGGGTCAGGCCGGTCGGCTGGCCGAGCGAATCGATACCCGTGTAGGTGAAGTACTCGCGGGTGTAGAGCGACTGACCTGCCGAACGCAGAGCGACCGATGCCGGCATCGCGAGGTAGTAACGACCCGCGTTGGCGTAGATCTTCAGGCTGGAATCGCCGTTGACATCCCAGGTGGCACCGAGGCGCGGCGCCCACTGCGGGCTACGCAGGCGCAGGTACGCCGAACCGCTCGTATCGTAGTTGGTGAACTGGTCGTTACGCAGACCGACCTTCACCAGCCAGCGGTCGTTGACCTGCCAGGAATCTTCGATGTACTGCGCGCGCTGCGTCGTACGGACCGAGGCGGTGGTGTTGAACTTGTACTTGTCGACGAAATAGCCGCCCGGACCCGGGTTGCCGACGTAGTTGCTCGCGCCCGGCTCGCCAACGATCGGCGCGCCTTCATCGGTCTGGCCGTAGACCCACGCATAACCCGGACCGGTGGTGAACTGGCCGTCGTCCTTGTCGCGAATATTCTGGTTATCGATACCAGCGGTGATCGTGTGATCGCCGATGTGATAGCTCAGATCGATGCGCAGGTTCGTGTTGGTCGACTTGTGGTTCGCAGCGAACGACGTGGCAGCCGGATTGTCGTTCGTAATCGGGTTGCCGCCGTTCAGCGCCGGATCCTGGAAGGCCGGGCTGGTGATGTGCGGGTTGGTCGACGACGAAACGTCCGTCGAGTACGTGCCCTTCATCTTGCCGTAGAGGGCCGTCAGGGTCAGGTCGTCCGTGATGTAGCTGGTGAACTTGGCCGAGTACAGATCCGCGCCGGTCTTGTTCAACGTCGGGTTACCCGAGGTGTCCTGGCCGATGTACGCGCCGCGCTGCAGCGTGTTGTAGTCGAAGTTGTACTGCGAAGCGTTGTAGTTCTGCTTGTTCGACGCACCGGTAACTTCGAGGATGTTGCTGTCGGTGATGTTCCAGTCGAGCTTGGCGTAGTACTTCGGATTGCGGGTGTGCTGATCCTGGTAGGTCGGCGTGTCCTGGGTCTTGACGTTGGTCGCCTCGGTACGCTCCTGCTCGGCGGCAAGGAAGATGTACAGCTTGTCCTTGATCAGCGGACCACCGACGTAGGCCGACTCGACGGTGCGGGTCTGCTTATCGCGCTGGTTGTACTTGTAGATATCGCCGGCGGAATGGTTGGGGCTGTCGATCACATAGTGATCGTTACCCGGTGCCGAGGCGGCGCCGCTGGGTTCCCACAGGATCTGTGCACCGAAGTGCCACTCGTTCGTGCCGCGCTTACCGACCTGGCTGATCACGCCACCGGCCGAACGACCATAGGCCGCACCGTAACCGCCAGCGAGGATTTCCTGCTGGTCGATCGCGCCGTAAGGCAGGGTGATGCCGCCGAAGCCGCTGAGCGGATCCRTGGTGTTGAAGCCGTTGATGTAGTACGCGTTCTCGGTAACCGAGCCGCCCGCGATCGAGACCAGGCTGTTACCGGTCGGACCCTTGAAGTAGCCGCTACCACCGACAGCACCCGGAGCCAGCAGCGCGATCGCTTCGGCAGTACGGGCGAGCGGAAGCTTGGCGAGCTGCTCGGAGGTGATGACCGTGCGCGAGTCGACCGTCGAGACGTCGACCGGCGGCAGGCTGTTGGCGGTGACCGTGACCGAGTCGAGCGACTGCGCSGAKGCGGCGGTKGCTGCGGCGGCRAACGAGACGTCCGAACCCTTGCCAACCGTCAGGCTGACGTTCTTGCGSGAATCGACGACGGCGCCGTYGCGCTTGAGGTCGACGTTGTACGTGCCGACGGGCACGTTGCTGATCTGGAAACGGCCCGACGCGTCAACCGGGATTTCGCGGTTGAAGCCGGTGTTGCCGGTGATCTGAACGGTGTCGCCCGGCTGGGCGGTACCGAAGATGTTACCGCTGGTGGCCTGGGCGAAAACGACGCCCGTGCTGCCCAGACCCATCGCGAGGGCAATAGCCAACGCCGAATGACGCAGGGCGGAACCCTGCCGGATGATGCGAGAACTCATGAGCAAATCTCCCCAGATCGACCCAACCGGGTCTGAAAACGAGCAAAAACCGACGCCAGGCCGGTAAAAAATTGGCGGCCTCGTCGGTGCTCGTTTCAAGGGGATGGAATCACCGCCACTCCTCCCAGAGTGACAAGCGCCCCCATAAAAACTGCTCCCGACAAGTCCTACGACTCGTACTGAACGGGAGCAGCATCACAGTTTGTGAATGCCCCGCCCAGATTCGTCGATGCCGAACATAGGCTTAGGGGGCTTGTCGTGTCAACAAATTATTTACAACGGCACACTGTCTACGTAACGCTTGGGAGAGCGCTATCTAACGATGAAATCCTTATCTGACAAGCACCTGACTCAAAAAGGCCACCGGGAAGCCCGGTGGCATCTGGGGAGACGCTTGGCATTCCGGTCCGTGGATGCTTTGTTCTGGTGACTCGTTTGTTCTGTTCCGGTGAAGGCCACCGGGGTGGATGCCCCGGTGGCGATGTCATCAGAAGTCGTACGTTGCCGTCAGTCGTGCGTAGCGCGGGGTCTGGTAGTACTGACCCAGGTTGTAGTTGTTGAGCACAGTCTTCGGGATGGACTCATACGGAGAGAAGCTGGTGAGCGGCTTCCGTTCGTTGGTGACGTTGAAGACGCTGAGGCCGAAGGCCACCTGGTTGTCGAACAAGGACGGACGGTAGGTCACAGCGAGATCAAGCTGGCGATACCACGGATTGCGCGTCTTGCCGGGAGGCGACGGCTGGCCGTTGCAGTTGTGGTACGACGAGCCGTAACCGATCGGATCCGGATCCGCATTGGCATTTTCATAGCCAAGGCAGGACTTCGGGGCACCGGACGCAAGGCGTAGGTTGCCGGAGATCAGCCATTCCGCGGTCAGCTGGTAGGCGCCATACGCCTTGAGCTGGTGCGTACGGTCGTTCGTCAGCAGGCCATTCGAGTTCAGCATCAGCTCGCCCGAATCCCAGTCCTGGGTCTTCGAAATATCGGTCTGGCCGATGTCGGACTTGGTCTGGCCTTCGGTATTGCCGTAGCTACGCGAGAAGGTGTAATCGATGCGACCCTGCCACTTGCCGTTGAACGGATGCTCCAGGTAGAGGTCGAGCGCGTAGTAACGACGGATCGCCTTCTGCTGGAAGCCCCACTCTTCCGAGTTCATCGTCACTTCGGTGCGACCCACGCCGTTGGCATTGGCCAGGCTGAAGGTGTTGGTGAAGCCCGGATTGAAGATCACGCAGCCCGGAATCGTGACCGAGTCCGGATCGATGCCTTCGGACGCCAGCTTGTCGCCGATCCGGCCGGTGTCGCAGACATCGTCGATCGCCGTACGCAGCTTGCGTACCGTGATCTTGGCGCCTGTAACCCAGTCGGCACCGAGCATCTTGTCGAATCCGAGGATGCCTTCGTCCTGGTACTGCGAGCGGAGATCACGCGCCGTCACCGATTCCGGATCGATCGCCTGACCATACTCGCCGTTAGCGGAAACGGGGCCTGGGCCAAGAGCCGTCAGGCCGGTCGGGCGACCCTGCGCGTCGATGCCGGTATAGGTGAAGTACTCGTCCGTGAACGTCGAGGGCGATGCACCGCGGACAGCCACATTGTTGGGCAGTGCGAGGTAGTAGCGACCCAGGTTGCCGTAGATCTTCAGCGAGGAATCACCGAAGACGTCCCAGGCGGCGCCAAGACGCGGCGCCCACTGCGCGGCGTTGTTGACGAACGCGCGGCCGGAGTCGTTGTAGTTCTTGAAGCGGTCGTTGCGCACGCCGATGCTGAGCAGGACCTGGTCGGTCACCTGCCAACGGTCTTCGAGGTACTGGGCGCGCTGGTCGAGTGACATGCTGGTCACCGACGAGAAGACGCGCTGATCGACGTAGTAGCCCTGACCACCCGGTGCGCCGACGCCCAGCGACGAGCTGATCGGGTTGTTTACGTTGGCTGCAGAGGCCTTGCGGTAGCGCAGGTAGTAGCCCGGGCCGCTGGTCGACTGGCCGACGCTGTCGCCGGAGTAATGCATGTTGTCGATACCACCGGCAAGGTGATGGTCGCCAAGCTGCCACTCGAGATCGAGGCGGAGGCCGCGCGTGTGGCTACCCGCACCCGGATCCTGAGAAAGGTTCGAGGTGTTGAGGTTAGTGATGGGACGACCACCGTTGAGCGCCGGATTCTGAAGGTCCGGGCGGTCGATGTAAGGCTGGTTGACGATGTTGGGCGTCGGATTCTGCAGGTAGTCGGTCGTCCAGCTCTTGCCGTAGGTCGCAGTCACGGTCACGTCGTCGGTGACGTAGCTGGTGTACTTGGCAATGGCGTACTTCGAATCGAGCTTGGTCGTATCGGCGGACGATCCGAGCGCCGGACCCTGCGAACGGGTGGGGTAGTCGTAGTTGTAGTAGGTGCCGCGCTGCTCGTCGGTCGAATGAATACCCGTCAATTCCAGGATGTTGGAATCGTTGATGTTCCAATTGAGCTTGGCGTAGTACTTCGGAAGGTTGTACGTATAGTGGTTGTTGGCGACCGGGTTGGCTTCCACCGATGCCGTCGACACACCTTCCGACTTCTCCGCTTCAGCCGCGATGAAGAAGAACAGCTTGTCCTTGATCAGCGGGCCGCCGGCGTACGCGCTATACGTGGTCGTCCACTTCGTGTTGTCTGCGCGGTTGCGGTAGATCGTGCCGGCCTTGCCGGGGGACTGGTAACCGTAGCCAGCGGGCAGCGTAGCGTCGCTGTAGTAGATGCTGCCCGGCGCGGACGCGGCGARCTTCGGCTCCCACAGAACCTGTGCGCCAAAATGCCAATCGTTCGTACCGCTCTTGCCAACCTGGGAAATCACGCCGCCATCGGAGCGGCCGTACTTGGCGCTATATCCGCCTGTGTAGACTTCCTGCTGGTCGATGGCGCCGTACGGCAGGCCGACACCGCCGAGATTGCGGTAAGGATCAGTGGTCGCGTAGCCGTTGACGTAGTAAGCATTTTCCGAAGCACCGGAACCACCGAACGAC
>NZ_JBFUIT010000018.1:0-57267 GCF_056401735.1 Luteibacter sp. P4_D7_3 | reverse complement strand
CTTCAAGACGCTCAAGTACGAGTGGGTACCTGAAGGAGGCTACGCATCTATCGCCGAGGCCGAGAAGGAGCTGACCGACTTTCTGATCTACTACAACCTAGAACGGCAACACTCGCGACTAAACGACATCCCGCCAGTGCTCTTCGAGCAACTGGCGGCTCAGGCTCCTACACCGGTGTCCAGAAAAGCTTGACCACTGCAATTCATCGGCGATCCCGCGGCAGCAGGCGGGGTTGAGGCAAGCACCCGTTCGCCGATGAATCGGCTCCTACGGGGGTGCGGTATCGCCTGTGGCGCGGAGCACTTCGTCGACGAAGGCGCGCAAGCGTGGAAGGTGGCGAAGATCCTTGTGGTAGCCGAGCCAGACGTCGCGACCGGGAGGTGTTTCGCCGAGATCGATGCGGCGCAGACCGGGCGTCGCGTCACCCAGTGGACAAGGCAACACCGCGATACCCACGCCGAGCGCGCAGGCGCGTGCCTGCGCCTCGCGGCTGTTGCTGCGGAAGGCTACGCGAGTGTCAGGCAGGCGCGACTGCAGCCATGCTACGTCGGGCATGTCGCCGAAGGCGGTGTCCATCGTGATCCGTTGGGGTGCCACTGTATCGTCGTGCGTCGTCGCGATGTAGGCCGCGTATGGCATATGCAGAAGCCTGCGCTGTGCGATGTCCGGCTCGTCGAACGGCGCGATGCGGAAGACGAGGTCCGCCTCACGGCGCGCCAGGCTCAGCCGTCGCGCATCCGTGATCAGTTCGACGGTCACCGCCGGATGGCGACGATGCATCGCTGCGATCGCGGGACTCAGCACGTGCGCGCCGAACCAATCCGATGACGACACGCGCAGATCACCCTCCAGTTCTCCTGCGTGCCCGCTCGCTGCACGAGCGATGCCCAGCGCTTCGGATTCCATCCGTTCGGCGTGCGCGAGCACGGCCGCACCCTCGTCGGTGAGGACGAACCCTTCGCTGGTCCGCTGGAACAGGGTCAGGCCCAGGGACGCTTCAAGCGCGCGGATGCGCCGGCCCATGGTCGGCTGGGTCTGGCCAAGTTCGCGCCCGGCAGCGCCGAGCGTGCCGCCTCGGGCCACCGCCAGAAAGATGCGCAGATCGCTCCATTCCATGCCGCATCATGCAGTTATGCATGGGTGTCGTGCAATTCTGGCCGTTCTCCATGCGTGATCGAAGGACTAACGTAGTCGCCAAGGACGACGCCGTCGCCCACCAGAGCCCACCATGACACCTTCCCGCCCGATGTCCGCCCTGCGCCTCGATGCGCCGGGTACCCCCCTGGTCCTTGCCCACCTTCCACGCCCGGTAGCGGGCGTTGGCGAAGTCCTTGTCCGCATCCTGGCCGCGGGTCTCAACCCGCTGGACACGAAGATCCGTGCCGGCCAGGCCGCGCATGCCCGCCAGCCGGCACCGGCCGTGCTCGGCATCGATATGTCTGGGACGGTCGAAGCGGTGGGCGATGGTGTTGATGGGTTTGCGCCCGGCGACGCCGTTTACGGCATGACCGGCGGCGTCGGTGGCGTGCAGGGCTCTCTGGCGGAGTTCGCCGCCGTCGACGCACGGTTGCTCGCGCACGCTCCTTCCCGCATCCCCCTCGCCGATGCCGCCGCCATCCCGCTGGGTTTCATCACCGCCTGGGAAGGCCTGGTCGATCGCGCCGACGTGCAGCCCGGGCAGTCGGTGCTCGTCCATGGCGGAGCCGGCGGCGTCGGTAGCATGGCCGTCCAGTTGGCGGTGGCACGCGGTGCGCGCGTCGTGGCGACGGGCAGCGCTTCCCAGCTGGCGACGATGACCGCCATGGGCGCGACCGCCGTGGACCGGCAGGTCGAAGACATCGAGACGATCGTCCGCGAATACACCAACGGCGAGGGTTTCGACGTGGTTTACGACACTCTCGGCGGCGCGACGCTCGACGCATCCTTCGTCGCCGCGCGACGTAACGGTGGCCACGTGGTCAGCAGCCTCGGCTGGGGTACGCACTCACTCGCGCCGCTGTCGTTCCGCGCGGCGAGCTACTCCGGTGTGTTCACCCTGATGCCGTTGCTGACCGGCCACGGGCGCGAGCAGCATGGGCRCATCCTGGCTGAAGCGACGCGGCTTGCCGACGCAGGGAAGTTGGTGCCGGTGCTATCGGCGCAACGCTTCAGACTCGCCGGCGGCGATGCCGCGCTCGATCTGGTCGAGAGCGGCCGTTCCGCCGGCAAGGTGATCGTGACCCTTCCCTGAGCCGATCAGTGCAGGGCCGATCAACGCAACGGATTCGCCTTGACACCTTCGTTGGTCATCTTGACCGGGAGGATGCTGCCGTCCTTGTCGAACGACATGACATCGATGGACGTCACCCGATCGTTACCGTTGGTGTCGCCCAGAGGATGCCGGTGGTAAACGATGTACCAGCTGTCGTCCTTCGCGTTGTGGAACACCGAGTGATGGCCGGCCCCGGTGGCGACCTGCGGATCTTGCTTGAGGATCGTGCCCATCCGCTTGAACGGTCCCATCGGTGAATCGCCGATGGCATAGGCGACGGAATAGTTGGGGCCGGTCCAGCCGCCTTCCGACCACATGAAGTAGTAGTGCCCGTTGCGCTTGAACATCAGCGGGCCCTCGACGTACTCCGGTCCCGGCGTGATTTCCTTGAAGGCCGTGCCGTCGGCCATCGGCTCGACGCCGGTGAAGTCCGACTTCAGCTTGACGATGTTCGCGTGCTTCCAGCCGCCGTAGATCATGTAGTACGTGCCGTCGTCGTCATGAAAGACGAACTGGTCGATCGGCTGCGCGCCGTTGTGGAAGGCACCGACCAGTGGCTTGCCCAGCAAGTCCTTGAATGGCCCCTCGGGCTTGTCGGCCACCGCCACGCCAATGCCGCCCACTTCCTTGTCGCTCTGGATATCGTTCGCGGCAAAGAAGAAGAAGTACTTGCCATCCTTCTCGACCAGGGCGGGCGCCCAGAGCGCTTTCTTCGCCCAGGGAATCGCCTTTATCTCGAGCACGTTCGCATGTTTCGTCCAATGGACGAGATCGGGCGAGGAGAACGCGTCGAAATGGGTCTGCTCGCTGTACGGGAGCGATGTGGTCGGATAGATCCAGTACTGGCCACCGAAGATGGCGGCTTCCGGATCGGCGTACCAGCCGGGAAACACGGGATTACCCGAATAGCCCGGAGGCGGCGCGGCCAGCGCATTCGTGGAGAGCAGCGCGGCCAGTGCCGCGCTCCCAAGCATCTTGCGAAACCCCATCACGATCTCCGGTTCGACGTTAGCGAACGTTCGATCCTAATGGGTCTGGCCGTCCAAAGGTTACGACGGCTTATCAGAACCGGTAGCGTGCGGAACCGACAATGCTGCGACGCGGACCGTAGAAACAGTCACCGCGGGCAAGGCAGCTTGCGCTGTACGCCTGGTCGGTGAGATTGGCCGCGTTGACGGAGAAGCGCCACGGGCCCTGTGTGTACGCGACCATCGCGTCGAACAGCGTCTTGTCCGGGACGCGAATCGACCCTGTCTCGTCGTAGTTCACGCCGATGTAGCGCGCGCCCATGCCGAAGCTCAAGCCGTCGCCATCCGCGTCGTTGACGTGATACACGCCCCATACCGACGCCTGGTTCTTCGGCAGGCCGGCGACGATCGTGCCGTCGTCGGGACGTGCCTTGGTCCAGGTGTAGGTACCGATCAGGTCGACGTGACTGGCCACGCGGGTCGACGCCTCGAGTTCGACGCCGCGGGTCTTCGCGCTGCCGGCCTGGATCTGGTTGAGCGGATTGGTCGGGTCGGGCGCCAGCCGATTCTCTTCGCGCAGGTCGTAGTACGTCGCCGTGATCAGCGTGGCGCTGCCGACCGGCTGGTACTTCACGCCAGCTTCGTACTGCTTGCCGCGCAAGGGCTGGTAGGGACGGTTGTAGAAATCCAGGCTGTCCAGCGGCTGGAAGGACTCCGTGTAACTGACATATGGCACCAGGCCGTTATCGAAGCGATACATCACCCCGTAACGAGCCGTGGTGGCGTTGTCCACGGAGCGGGTATCGCCTGTCGCAAGCGTGGCGCGGTCATGGCGCACGCCCACGGTACCGATCCAGTGCTCGCCCCAGTTGATCTGGTCCTGCAGGTACACGCCGGTCTGGCGCGTCACGCTCGATGCCACCGGGAAGATGTCCGGTGCAACGAAACCATTGCCGTAGACAGGCGAGTAAAGGTCGAACGGCACGCCATCGAAGCCATTGCCCTGGCGCGAGTCCGTGTGTGAGTGCGCAAGGTCGACGCCGATCAGCACACGATGATGCATCCCGCCAACATCGACGTCGGCTTCGGCGTGCGAATCGGTAGTCAGGCGCTTGTGCCGATCGATCGATACATAGCTGTAGCGCGCGACGGTGCGCTGCGCGTCGTCCAGGAACGGGTACGACGGATTCGAGTACACGTCGGGATACAGCGAGCGGTAATCGACATTGTCGTGCGAGTAGCGTGTGTTCTGAACGAACTTCCAGGTGTCGTTGAAACGGTGTTCGAACAACGACGTGATGGAACGCTGGTCGGTGTTGTAGCGATCGAAGCCCGGCTCGCTGACGAAGCGATCGGTGCGGATGCGACCGTTCGGATTCGGAAAGATCGTACCGGCATGCGGCAGGAAGTTGAGCGTCGAACCGCTGTGGTCGAACTGCAGGTTGGCGAGCAGCGTCCAGTTCGTATCGGCGTCGGGATGCCACGTAATCGATGGTGCGATGGCCTTGCGGTCATCGGCAACATGGGCGACCTGCGCGTCTGCATCGCGGACCACGCCGATCAGCCGATACGCCCAGTGCCCAGCGCTATCCAGCGGCCCGGTGAAGTCGAACGCAAGCTGCTTGCGCGCATTGTTGCCGAGCTGCACTTCGACTTCGTGACCCGGCATGAACTCCGGGCGCTTCGAGGTCAGGGCGATGAGGCCACCCGTGGTGCCCTGGCCGTAAAGTACCGACGACGGACCGCGAACGATCTCGAGGCGGTCGAGGAAGTAGGGCTCGGTGCGTGCATAGGCATTGCCGAAGAACTGCCGAAGACCATCGAGGTACTGGGTGAACGAGGTGCCGCGCAGGAACGCGTCATCGCCGCGGCTATCGACGCCATAGGCATCGGCCCGGACGCCGGCCGAATAGCGCAGCGCGTCCTGAACGGTGAGCACGCCCTGGTCGATCATCTGCGTGTTCGAGATGACGGAAATCGCTTGCGGCGTCTCGATGAGTGGCGTGTCCGTCTTCGTTGCGCCCGAGGCGTCGGAGCGCGTGTAGCCCTCGTCCTGCTTGAGGCCCTGCACAGCGACGGGAGCGAGCTGCACGGCCTTGTCGCTGGAAGCCTGAGCGGTTGCGTCTCCTCTAGGCGTGAGACTTTGGCCGGGCGTGGCGAACGGAAGCAACGCTCCGGCGATCAGGAGCGGCAGCGAATTCCTGCGAAGAATCATGGAGTTGTCCTATAGGTCGCACGAGGGCCCTTCTCCCTTCGTGCGAGCTTAATTGCGAATGACTATCATTTGTATGATGTAGGAATTCGCTGACTCGCGCAATCTTGCGATTCGCAGAAAAGCGAAGGCCCCGCACGAATGCGGGACCCCGTACGCCGGAACCTCTTGAATATCCCACTCTTGGTGAGGACCCCGAAGGGCGGACGAACGCCGGGCCGGGTATACGTTCGCCGAGGACGATACGTGCAGCACACGCAGCCCGCAATGAAGATGTTTCTTAGAGACGGTCGGTAGACCCTCGCGCTTGGTAAGCGAACGTGAAGCACATTGCCGACATGATCTTCCGCAAGGACCGATAACGAACAACGCAACGAATACGCCTCACTACTTGCTTTACCTAGTGGGGCTTTTCGATGGGAGTGAACTGGGCTACGGGGCTTATGAGATGGCAGCCCTACGTTGCATCATCAGGGAAAGCCTTTCCGCTAAATCACCTGCATCCTTTTAGATTCGCATTGCGCTTGCCCGCAGCGCCAGGCTCGAGTGAGATCGATGTTGACATCGAAATAGGATTCTCCATGCACACCTTTACGCGTGGGCGCCGTGCCGGAGACTCGTCGGAATCGACCTACGCGGACGCGCGCGAGTGTCGCGTCTTCGACGAGGAGCGTTATGCGCTCTCGTACAGACTTCCCGAGATTGTCAAGAATCTCTGGGCACGCAAGTGTTACCACGCGCGAAATCAGAACTATCTCAGCCTGGATGGAATATCGACTGCCGAGAGACCATGCGACTACCGCGTCTTCTTCGTATTGCGACGTTTGAAAAGAGATGGGGCTTCCCCACGGCCCTGCGTAAGACTGATTGTCCAGAGCGCCTACGCTACCCGTCCCAGTAACCAGGGAAAGGAAAGACCAATCCGCTTTCGCGTGCTCCTGCATCGAGTTCTAGGGTTAGGCGTCGGCTCAAAAAAGCGAAGGCCCCGCACGAATGCGGGGCCCCGTAGCCCGGATCTCTTGGATATCCCACTCCTGGTGAGGACCCCGGAGGGCGGATGAACGCCGAGGCGGGCGGTGCGTTCAGAACGAACGATACGTCTAACGCCAAAACACCGCAATGCCGATTTTTCTCAGATGTATGTAGGACTTACCTCTGCAAGTCCCGTTTCCCCGGCAACGCCCACAGCAATCCCCGCGTGATGACCGAAGGAAATACCGTGAGGTGATCTTCGTCGGGGATGGTCGTCATCTGGATATGCAAACCGGGATACCGCTTCGCCTTGAGTTCATCCATGAAACGCCGCGCGTTGCGCACCATGTCGACGCTGCGGTTGTAGCGTGGATCGTGCGACGAAGGCTCGAGGGTTTCGTAAGCGCCAAGTACCATCAGCACATGGGCCGGCATGTCCTTCAGCGTCGATGTGGCCTTGCGCATGCGCGTGAACTCGACCTGCCGATCGAACTGCAGGGACGGACTGCCGAGGATGTAGTACTGGAACATGCCCGGGTCTGCGATGAGCATGTCCAGGCCGAGCAAGCCGCCGTACGAGTGACCGGTGTAGATCTTCCGGCTCATGTCGGCGCGATAGTTCGCAGCGATCAGGGGGAAGACCTGCTCCTTGATGAAGCGACGATAGAGATCGCTCTCACCATAGACGACGGGACGCCCGGGCATATCGGACACAGCGTCTGCGGTGCCGTGTGGCGTCGGCGTGTAGTCGCGTCGCCGGCTGTACTCCGGCGTGTCGCCCACCGCATACGCCAGGCCAACGAGGATGAAGTCTTCGGTGCCGTCGCCGTGGTCGCCGACGCGGCGTCCGATGCTTCGGATCAAAGGGAAAGCGTAGTTGGCATCGGTCACGAAGATGACCGGGTATCGCCGGTTCGGGTCCTTCCTGTACGACGGCGGGAGGCTGACCAGGACCTGATAATCGCGATCCGTTCCATCGGCATGCAGCGTGCGAACTTCGGTGTCGTCCAGCACGTAGGGTGGAGGCACCTGGGGGTCGATCGGCTTTGAAGAGACCACTGACGGCGCGGCAGTGGCCGCGCTCATCCAGATGGCACACGCCACGAGAAGCGATCTACTACGTCGGTCCATCCCTGGTGCCTCGCGTCGGGTCAAAACCCGATTGACGCACGACGCCCGAAAAATCTCCAGCTACGCCATCAGCAGGTCTTCGTAGAACGCCCCGATAGGAAGGGTCGGATGCGCGATCTGGATTTCGAGGATCCACAACCCCGGAACGGGGACTGCGTCGAAGCCACCGAGCGCACCGGCCTTGTGCACGGCATGCGGATAGTCGCCGACCCGATGCCCCTTGGTGGCGTGGTTGAGGCGCCAGCCCATGGCCTCGGCTTCGGCACTGGCGTAGTCGTAGAGGGCCACGCCCGTCACGCCTCCGCGCCACCGGGCGGCAGTGCGGGCGAAGAGCTGGCGTGAGGCTTCCGAGCACGCGTGCATCGTCGCGTCGTCACCGACCACGAAGGTGTCACCGACATCGCCCTCGTGGCCATCGAAAACCGGACCCAGGTCGATGAAGAAGATGTCGTTCGCGGCGAGCACGGTATCGGGGGCGGAACGCTGACGGAACGTCTTCAGCGTGTTGGCACCGAAGCGGACGATGCTCGGGTGCCAGATGCGCTGCATGCCGGCGGCGGCCAGGCGTTCGCCGGCCAGATCGATGGCCTCCGGCTCGCTCATCCCCGGCGCGACACGCGACGCGATATCGCGCAGGGCCGTCCATGACTGCTCGCGGGCACCGAGCATCTGCTCGAGGGAGAAACGCTTGCCAACATGTTCGGCGGTCGCGACGGCCATGGCTCGGTCCTGCTTGGGGTCAGGGCCCGATTATCCCTCTTCGATGCCCGCCAGTTCGAGCGCCGCGCGCCGACCGGCGGCAAGCACCTCGTCCGACGTGGCTGGATCGTTGGTGGCGCGGGCGACCTGCATGGTGCCAGCCATCAGGCCGTAGAGGGCGATGGCTCGCGACCGCGCCTGGGCCGGTGGTAGCGCCGGCCATTGCGTGGCTGCCAGTTCCAGGAACTCGTTCACTCCGACCGTGAAGGCCGCTCGCACGGCGTCCGAATGACGGGCTACTTCGGCAGCGACAGCGGACGAGGGACAACCACGTCCGGGATTGTCCCGATGGCGAATGGAAAAGTAGCTCCGGATGAGCCCGCCGAGTCCCTCGCCACCATCGATCCAATGCCGGAGTCGCGCCACCCGGTCCTTGAGCGCCGCCGTCACTGCCTCCCGCGTCAGGTCTTCCTTGGATTCGAAGTGGTTGTAGAAGGCACCGTTGGTGAGACCCGCCGCTGCCATCAGCGATTTCACACCCTCGCCTTCGATGCCGTGTTCGCGAAAACGGAACGCGGCGGTCTCGACGATGCGCTGGCGGGTCTGGTCCTTGTGTTCCTTGTCGTAACGCATGGCTCAGTGCTCCGTGGTGGCGACGTCGTCGCGAGGTGCGTCCCAACCGCCGCCGAGGGCGCGGAAGGCGGCCACGGCGGAGCGCGCGTCGTTCGCGTGGACCTGTGCGAGCAGGTCCCGCGATGCGAGCAACTGGCGATCCTCGTCGAGCACTTCGATAAGGCTGATCGCACCGCCCTTGTACGCATCCTGCGCTGCGTCGCGAGCACGGATGTGCGCATCCACTTCGTCGGTCAGCAGCGCGTGCTGGGCCTCGAGCTGGGACAGGGACACGATGGCGTTCTCCACGTCTTCCGTGGCACGCAGCATCGACGCGCGGTACTTCGCCAGCGCTTCGGCATTGGCGCCCCTGGCCTGCTGCACCTCGGTGTCCACGCGGCCGAAGTCGAAGAGACGCCAGTGCAGGCCAAGCGCACCCTGGGGCTGGAAGGCGGCGCCGGTAAGCAGGTGGCCGGCGCCCAGCGTGCTGAAGCCGAGCAAGGCGGACAAGGAGACCGACGGGTAGTACTCGGACACGGCGACACCGATCCGCGCATTGCTGGCGGCGAGCTCGCGCTCGGCGGCGATCACGTCCGGGCGGCGACGAAGCAGGGCAGCCGGGCCGCCCGCCGCATCCACGCCGGGCACGAGGTACGACTTGCCGGCGCCACCGATCTCCGCGGCGTAGGTTCCCGGTGCCGCGCCCATGAGCACGTCGAGACGATTGAGCTGTGTTTCCAGTTCGATCTTCAGCGGAGGTATCGTCGCCCGGGCCTGCAGGAGCAACGCTTCGGACTGGGCCGTCTCGCGTGCCGTGCCTACACCGTGCTCCGCGCGCAGGCGAACGAGGTCGACCAGGCCAGTTTCGTTCTTGATCTGCTCTTCGGCGATGGCGATACGCTCCTGCGCACCGCGCACGCGGAAGTACGCGTCGGCCGCTTCGGCAGCCAGCGAGATGCGCACGCCGACGTGCGTGGCCTCTGCCGCCTGGTATTCCGCATCGGCGGCTTCGGCACCGCGGCGGAGGCCACCGGCAAGATCAGTCTCCCAGCTGGCACCGGCACCGATGTCCTGGATGGTCTGGTCGCGCTCGTAGCCCGGGAAGGCGCTGGCGATCGTGCCGAGCGGGCTGCGCGTGGACTGGTGCTGCCGGGCGACGCTGCCGTCGAGGCTTCCGCTCGGCATGCGATCGGCCTGTGCGTGCGCTGCCGCGGCACGCGCCTGTGCAACGCGGGCCGTGGAGGCGGCAAGGTCAAGATTTTGCGCCATCACGCGATCGACGATGGCAACCAGCTCGGGATCGTTGAAACCCTTCCACCACGCGTCCAGTGATGGAGCAGGCGCCGCGACCTGGCGCGCGGCCAGCGCGTCGGACTCATGCCAGGTCGGGTTGCTGGCCATGTTGGGCCGGACGTAATCGGGACCGACCGTGCATCCCGCGAGACCCGCGGCCAGCAAGGCGAAGAGGAATTTAGTGCGCATCGGGGGAAGGCCCTTTCGGCGGCTGCACCTTGCGCATCAACGGGACCATGATCGTCGCGATGACAAAGCACACCATGATGGAGAGGAAGGCGTCGCTGTAAGTCAGCGTCTGCGCCTCACGGAAGGTCAGTTGCCAGAGCGATTGCAACGCGGCGGTGTAGTTCTCGGTATCCGCCGGGTTGGGCAGTAGGTTGTTCATCGCTTCGTTGGTCGGGTTCAGGTGCTCGGCAAGGCGGTAGAAATGCAGATTGGTACGATCGCTGAGGATCGTTGCGCATCCGGCGATGCCCATCGCGCCACCGAGGTTGCGCATGAGGTTGAACAGACCCGACGCCTGCTTCAGTTTCGAAGGCAGCAGTCCGCCCAGGGTGAGCGTGACGGTCGGTGGAATGGCCAGCTGCTGGCCCATGCCACGAAGTGCCTGCGGGAACAGCAGCTCCGTGCCGCTCCAGTCATGCGTGATCGGGGTGAACTCGAACATCGACACCGCGAACAAGGCCAGGCCGACCATCAGCAACCAGCGCAGGTCGACGCGGTTGGCCAGCATCGAGTAGATCGGGATGGTCAGGATCTGGAAGACGCCCGTGGAGAACACCGCTTTGCCGATCTGCAACGCGCTGTAGCCTTCCACGCGGCCCAGGAAGAGCGGCGTCAGGTAGATGGTCGCGAACAGGCCGATGCCGGTAACGAAGGAGAAGAAGCAGCCCAGTGCGAAGTTGCGGTCCTTGAGCGCACGAAGGTCCACCACCGGATGCTCGGCGGTGAGCCCGCGCCAGACAAAGAGCACGCCGGAGATCGCGGTGATCCATGCCGTGGTGCGGATGGTCGAATCCTGCATCCAGTTCCAGCGCGGGCCTTCCTCGAGCGTGTATTCGAGGCAGCCCAGGAAGGTGGCGATCAGCGCGATGCCCAGCCAGTCGCCCACTTTGAGCAGCGAGAAATCGGCTTCGTCGATCTTCACCAGGATCGGCACGGCAATGGTCACGAACGCACCGGGAATCAGGTTGACGAAGAACAGCCAGTGCCAGGAATAGTGGTCGGTGATCCAGCCGCCAAGCGTTGGCCCGAGCGTCGGCGCCAGCGAAGCGAGCGCGCCGATGGTCGCCGCCGCCACGACGCGGTTCTTCCCTTCGAAAAACACGAAGGCCGTGGTGAAGACCATCGGGATCATCGAGCCGCCGAGAAAGCCCTGGGCGGCGCGGAACACGATCATGCTCTGGATGTCCCAGGCCAGGCCGCAAAGCAGGCTGGTAAGCGTGAAGCCGGCCGCCGAAACGGCGAACAGCCAGCGCGTGGAAAACACGCGGCTCAGCCATCCCGAAAGCGGAATCACCACAATCTCGGCGATGAGATAGCTCGTCTGTACCCAGGCGGTGTCGTCCGCGCCGGCCGAGAGGCCACCGCCGATATCGCGCAGGGAGGCGGACACGATCTGGATGTCCAGCAACGCGATGAACATGCCCAGGCACATGCTCGCGAAAGCGAAGACCTTCTGGCCCTGGGTGAGATGAGCGATCGGGTTCATGGCGCTTTGGTATCGATCGTCGCAGTGACGGAAAGGCCCGGGCGCAACGTACCGAGGTCGCCGTCGTTACCGTCGAGGGTGACGCGGACCGGTACGCGCTGGACGATCTTGGTGAAGTTGCCGGTGGCGTTCTCCGGCGGCAGGACGCTGAATTGCGCACCGGTGGCCGGCGCAAGGCTGGTCACGTGGCCTTTGAATGTCTTGCCCGGCAACACATCGGCGCGAACATCGACCACCTGCCCCACGCTCATGCGGGCCAGCTGGTCTTCCTTGAAGTTGGCATCGACCCAGAGGCCGTGGGCGGGCACGACGACGAGCATCTGGCTACCCGCCGCGGCATAGGTACCGACGCGTGCGCGACGGTTGCCGATGACGCCATCGACCGGGGCACGCAGTTCCGTGTACGAGAGATTCAGCCTCGCAATGTCGGCTTCGGCGTGGGCCTGGCTCAGTGCGGCCTCGACCTGATGCTTCTGCGTGTCGATGACGTCCAGCTGTCGCTGCGCGCCCTGGACCACCGCCGAAGCGCGGTCGGTGGCTGCATGGGCCGTCTGGAAATCGGCCTGGGCACGCTGGGCGCTTTCCACCGAGACGGCCGAACGGCCGGCGAGGTCGCGGTAGCGCTGGTCGTCGAGTTTTGAACGGTTCGCTTCGGCCTGGGCGGCCGACAGCCCGGCCTGGGCCTGCGCAATCACGCTGTGCTGTAACTGGGCCACCGCATCGAGGTTACGCAACGACGCTTCCTGCGCCGCGACGGCCGCCTCGGCTTTTTCCAGCGCTGCCTTGTAGTCGCGGTCGTCGATCTTCACCAGAAGATCGCCCTTGTGGACAGCCTGGTTGTCCGTGACGGCGATGCCCTGGATGTACCCGGGAACCTTGGAGCCGATCACGGTGATGTCGCCGCCGACATAGGCGTCATCGGTGTCCTCGATGAACCGTCCGGTCGTCCACCAATGGGCGCCGTACAGGCCGACGACCACGATGAGGCCAACGAGGCCGATGATTTTAAAGCTCTTTTTTCGTCCCACAGCTTCGGAGACAGGAGTATCGATGACGGCGGCCACGGCGGTACCTGCTGGATAGTGAAATTACGAACGTACTTTTAATGAAGATGATACGCGTAATCTCAAGAGGCCGTGCACGACTTTTTTTCAAGGCAGACGTGAAAAGGCCGCCATGCGGCGGCCTCGGTATGCCTGTGGCATCGTTTTATAGGCGAAGCAGGCGGGCCGCCTGCTCCACCACGTCGGCGACGATCTGCGCCGCCCCCGCCTCCCGGGCCAGGGCGCCGGACTGCCCGGACCACAACGGTTGGAAGTCGCCCAGCCCGTCCGGTTCGGTGGCGGCGCGCAGAGGAGTCAGCGGACCACCGGCCAGCGGGAACGGGAGCGGGTCCGTCGACAATACTCCCAGCTCACGCATGATCCGGTTGACTACACCGCGCGCCGGTCTTCCGGTGAGTACGTTGGTCACCGCCGTGTTGTCGTCGCGTGCGGTGCGCAGCGCGTTGCGATGCGAAGTGACGCTGGTCGCCTCGTCCGCGAGCAGAAACGCCGTACCCAGCTGTACCGCCGATGCGCCAAGGCAAAGTGCGGCGGCCATGGCCCGGCCGTCGACAATGCCTCCCGCGGCAATGACCGGCACGGTCAGCGCATCCACCATCTGCGGCACGAGCGCGATGCTGCCGGGTTGGGTGGCCATGTCATCGCTAAGGAAGTTGCCGCGATGCCCCCCCGCTTCGTAGCCCTGCGCGATGACAGCATCGCAACCGCGATCCTGGAGCCAGCGCCCCTCCGCCACTGTCGTCGCCGATGCAATCACGATAGCGCCGGTTGCCTTGACGCGATCCAGCAGCACGTCGTCTGGAAGGCCGAAATGAAAGCTCACCACTTCAGGACGCAGGTCCGATACGAGCGAACACATGGCGGCATCGAAGGGTGCGCGTCCGCCAGCCTTCGGCAGCGTAGCGACATCGACGTCGAACTCGGCGAAGTAAGGCGCAAGTCGGTCGAGCCAGCGCCTCGTCATGTCGTCGGTCGGCGTGACAGGTGTATGTGCGAAGAAATTCAGGTTGATCCGGGAGCCCGGCGCTGCCGCGCGGAATGTCCTTACTTCCGCGTCTATCGTGTCGAGGGAAAGGGATGCACAGGGAATGGCTCCGAGGCCACCGGCACGTGCCACCGCGATGGCGAGTGCTGACCCACCCGATCCCGCCATGGGCGCGAGTAACAGGGGGTGCTCGATGGCGAAGAGGTCGAGGGCGCGGCGATCTATCCAGGCGGTCATGGCGATTCCTGACGAACAGGCATCGACGCACGCAGGAGGGTACGTCGACGCATTGCGATGAGAAGATTCTAGCCTGCCACAATCAGACATGGGTCAAGACCGTCGGAGCAGGTAGCTTCTCTTTCGACGCTCGCACCCCGTACGATGTATGCCTCGGGCGAATCGTCAAAGGAGCGCATTGCATGGTGAAGCCCGTGGGAGCACGTAGCCTCCACAACCAGGTCGTTCACGAACTGGGACAGCTGATCGTCAGCGGCAAGCTTGCGCCGGGCGAGGGTCTTCCGCGCGAGGATCTCCTGGCCGAACAGCTGCAGGTCAGCCGCACCGCGCTGCGCGAAGCGATGAAAGTTCTCGTGGCGAAGGGACTGATCGAATCCCGCCAGCGAACCGGTGCCCGCGTGCGCGAGGCCATTCACTGGAAACAGCTCGATGCCGAGGTGCTGGCCTGGCGCTGCGCCTCCATGCCGACGGACAGCTTCGTCGAACAGCTGGTCGAAATGCGTGAGCTGATCGAGCCCGGTGCCGCGGCCGCAGCGGCAAAACGACGAACCGACGCACAGATCGTCGAGCTCAAGGCCGCCTACGATGCGATGGCGGCGTCCGAAGACCTGGATGCCTGGGCCGAAGCGGATCTGGCCTTTCACGAGATCCTGCTGAAGGCCACCAACAACTCGCTCATGGTGTCGCTGTTTTCGGTGATCGAGACGGCGCTGGGCACGTTCTTCCTCCTCTCCGCACGCAACGCGAGCAACTTCAAGGCGGCCCTGCCGCAGCACCAGAAGGTCTATGAAGCCGTGCGTCGCGGCCAGCCCGAGGTGGCGAGGAAGGCCATGCTGGCCATGGTGGCCGAGTCACGGGCCAACATTCTCCGCCAGGCCCAGACCAAGGCCTGAGCGCGGGCCGGCGGGAAGCCCCGTGCAGCGCCATTTCACGCAAATGCTGCGCCGCAGCTTGCGGTCATATAATAATAAAATACTACAATTGACCCACGGGACAATCTTGAACGGCGAGTGAGAGCGGTGATGGAGGCAAGGCGACTTGCTTCCCGGGGAACCGTGCGCCGCAAATTCATCCATAGTGGGGAGTTAAGGAATGCAGCGGAAGGTACTCGCGCTGTCGGTGCGCAACGCACTGGCGGGCATGCTCGGCATCTGTTTCATCGGTGGTTTCATGCCGGTCCACGCGCAGGACGCGCCTGCCCCTTCCACCCAGGACACCCAGCGAACGACCGACGGAAAAGCTGTCACCGACCTCAACGGCGTCTCCGTGACCGGCCAGCTCCAGTCGTTGTTCCTTTCGCAGTCGACCAAGCGCGACGCGGTGAACACGGTGGACTCGGTGTCGGCAGAAGAAGCCGGCAAGTTCCCCGATCAAAACGTGGCCGACGCGCTCCAGCGCGTACCCGGCGTGTCGGTAAATCGTAGCGGCGGCGAATCGAACCAGATCACCGTGCGTGGTTTCGGTCCCGACTTCGTGAACGTGCTGCTCAACGGCCGCACCATGCCTACCGCGGCCAGCGACCGCGCCTTCGACTTCGACGTACTGCCCTCGGAAGTGATCCAGCAGGCCGTGGTGCAGAAGACCAGCACGCCGGATCTCGAAGAAGGCGGTATCGGCGGTACGGTCAACATCATCACGGCGCGTCCGTTCGACTTCAACGGATGGCATGCCGCAGGCAGCGCGGCTGGCGTCAACGACAGCATCAATGGCGGCTTCGCCAACAAGACGACGCCGAAAGTCTCCGGCATCATCGGCAACACGAACGCGGACCACACGTTCGGCTGGCTCGCCTCGGTCGTCTATTACAAGCGCGACCACATCGAGCAGTCCATCGACACCCTGGGCTGGCTGCAGAACCAGGACTTCTCGCGGATCAATCCGTCGTACACCAACCTGTCGCTGCCGCAGACACTGCAGGGCCAGGTGATCAATGAGACCCGCACGCGCACCTCGTTCAACGGCGCTATCGACTGGAAGCCGCTGGACGACGTGACCGTGAAGCTCGATGGCCTTTTCTCCGAGTACAAGGTGGACTCGACGTACAAGGCGTTCGGTTCCTATACCAATACCGGCATCATCCAGAACATCACGCCCGGCGCGAACGGCACCGCGCAGAACTTCGTGATGGACCAGTCCGGCGGCATGTCGAACGACTACGCGGAACAGGCCAACCCGCGTGACGCCTTCAACACGCAGTTCGGCAGCCATATCACCTGGCAGATCGATCCGTCGATGGAGCTGGACCTGGATTCCGCCGCATCCGGGGCGTGGAACAAGCAGTCGCAAGGCGGCTACTTCGTGGTGCTCGGTACGCGCAATGTCGGCGTGAATCCGACATGGACGAACAACGGGGACGACCATCTCGGCAGCTATACCGGCCTGCTTCCGTCCACCGACGTGAACGACCTGCATGCCCACGTGACCAACCAGGGCACGCAGAGCCCGAACGTCAGCGACAAGATCCTCGAAAACCAGCTGCACTTCGGCAAGAGCTTCCTTGATGGGACCTTGTCGCGCATCGACTTCGGCCTGTCCAATTCCAACCGCACCAAGACCGAAGTGACGTACAACACGCCGAACAGTTTCGGCTGCGCCGAGTACTGCGGCTACGTGGTGGATGTGCCGGCCGATGCGGTCAACGCCCAGGTGTTCCATGCGGGAAATCTCGTCAACGGTGCCTCGCCGGGATTCCCGCGCGACTGGGTAAGCTACGACGTGAACAAATTGTTCGCCTACCTGGCCACGCCCGCGGCCTATAACCAGCTGCCCAACGCGGCGGCCTTCAAGGCACAGCTCGACGCCAACGGCGGTGGCTTCACGTCGGTTCCGGATCCGAATACCTACAGCATGATCAAGGAGCGGATCAGTTCCGCTTACGGCATGGCCACGCTCGAAGGTGACGGCAGCATGCCGTGGACCCTCAACGTCGGCATGCGCTATACGAAGACGAACACCACCTCTTACGCGTACTCGGTGCCGATCGTCGGCATTGCCGTGAATCCGAACGACCCGACGAATGCGATTCCGACGTACGGCGCGTTGAGCCCGATCTCGGAGAACGGTAACTACCACGAGTGGCTGCCGTCGGCGAACTTCAAGCTCAACCTGCTCGACAACGTGGTATTCCGCGCCGCGGCATCCAAGACATTGACCCGCCCCGACCTGAGCAATCTGGCCGCCTCGGCGTCGTACAGCTTCCGCCCGCAGGACCAGACGGTTACGCGCGGCAACACACAGCTCAAGCCGTACCTGTCGAAGAACTACGATGCCGGCATCGAGTGGTACTTCAACGAAACCAGCTACACGGCGTTGAACCTGTTCCGCAAGCAGGTCAGCAATTTCAGCACCCTGATCACCACCCAGACGACCTTGCTGGGCTTCCCGTTCCTGCTGACCGAGCCGGTGAACCTCAACGAGGCCACGATCAAGGGCGCGGAGTTTACCTTCAACTACCAGTTCACCAAGCTGCCTTCGCCATTTGACGGCCTGGGCGTGGCGACCAACTACACCTACGTCACCAGCGACGCGACGATCAGCCAGGACAAGCTGGCAAATGCGGGCAAGTTCGCGGTGCCGGGCATCGGCAACTCCTACAATGCGAGCCTGTACTACCAGAAGGGCCCGGTGGAGATGCGCGTGGCATACAACTGGCGTGCGAAGTACCTCGCCTCGATCGCGGGCAACCAGAGCCAGCCGACCTCGGTGAAGGATTATGGCCAGCTCGATCTCAGCGCCAGCTACAAGCTCAACGAGCATGTCTCGCTGTTCGTGGATGCGACCAACCTGACCAACGAGAACATCTACCAGTACCAGGTGTACGACGATCGCCAGAGCTATGCCGAGGCCAATGGCCGCACCTTCTTCCTCGGTGTGCGCGCGTCGCTGTGATCCAGCTGTGCAACGACCGGTTGAGCGTGTGCCTGTTTCCGTCGGCCGGCGGAGGCATCGCACGCTTCGACTGGCTGGGTGGCGACGAGGAGGTGCCGCTGATGCGGCCCTGCCTCGGCGAGCCCGAGCGGTCCCCCGGCCGCTATGAGCCCAATCGACTTGCCTGTTACCCCCTCCTGCCGTGGAGCAATCGCATTGCCCACGGCGGCTTTTTTATGGGGGAACGGCGCGTATCCCTGCCGCTTAATCGCGACGACGATGCCTATCCGATCCATGGCAGCGGCTGGCAAAGGCGCTGGACCGTACGCCGGCACGATGCGGAAGAGGCCCACCTCGAGCTGATCGAAGCAGCGCGCGACGCTTACTCGTACCACGCCAGCCTGCACTATCAGCTGGACGGCGCCGCGCTGAAAGTGCGCCTGAGCGTCACCAACACCGGCGACGACGCCTTACCTTTCGGACTCGGGCTGCATCCCTTTTTTCCGCTTCATGGCGGCGCCACGCTGCTGGCCCCCGCCACCGGCGTCTGGCACAACGATGGACGAGGCCCCCTTCCCACGCATCATGGCGCGGTACCGGCGCCCTGGGACTTTCGGACGGGCCTGCCGCTGCCTGCCGATGGTGTCAATCACGCTTTCTCCGGCTGGACGGGCCGCGCGGTTATCGAATGGCCACAACACGCACTGCGCCTGCATGTCGAAGCAGATGTCGATGCCTATGTACTCTATACACCGGGGGACGAAGACTTCTTCTGCTTCGAACCGGTGGACCACCCGATCAATGCCGTGCATCTTCCGGGGGGCCCGGCAGCAAACGGCATGACCCT
Source organism: Luteibacter sp. P4_D7_3 (assembly GCF_056401735.1). Classification (NCBI taxonomy): domain Bacteria; kingdom Pseudomonadati; phylum Pseudomonadota; class Gammaproteobacteria; order Lysobacterales; family Rhodanobacteraceae; genus Luteibacter; species Luteibacter sp. P4_D7_3. The sequence goes on along the minus strand of NZ_JBFUIT010000018.1, from coordinate 38,414 downwards.
GCTCGGCGCCGGCGAAACGCTCGAACGCCACTTCGTGTTTCGTGCAGAGGTGTTCGAGGGCTGATGGCACTCCATTAACAAAGAGGTTGAACACTTGATGCGTCACGCCAGGATCGCCCGGTTCGCCACGCTCGTTGCGGGAAGTCTCCTTCTCATGCCCGCCTTCTCCGCGACGCGGACGACGTCGGCGGCGACCGCGCCGCCGACGTACGACGCCGCACATAAGGTGTTCCGCCTCGATGCAGGTGGTGTCACCTACGCCATGGGTGTGGACCCCCAGGGCAAGCTGCAGACGCTTTACTGGGGCGCGCGGCTGGCATCCGGCGACCCGCTCGGCGCGGCGACGCCCGCGCCGGAACGTTCGTCGTTCGACCCCGCCGGCAGCCTCTCGCCGCAAGAGTATGCGGGCTGGGGCGGCGCCATGACGGCCACGCCTGCACTGAAGATTCGCCTTGCCGATGGCAACCGCGACCTCGTGCTCCGCTACGACAGCTACACGATCGACCATGGCGCCCTGTCCATCGTGTTGCGCGACACCCAGGCCGGCGTCGCTGTCACGCTGCGCTACACAGCAGACGCGTCGACCGGCATCGTCGGCCGCTCCGCGCATATCCAGAACACCGGACAGCAGTCGCTGGTGATCGACAGCGCCGCCTCCGCCGCCTGGAACCTGCCGCGCGGCAGCGATTATTCGCTTCGTTACCTCACCGGCACCTGGGCTGGCGAATGGCACCTGCAGACACGCGCCATCACGCCGGGCGCGACCGTGCTCGAGAGCCGTCGCGGTAGCACGGGCGACGAGAACAATCCCTGGTTCGCCATCGGGCGCGGCAACGCATGGAGCGAGACCCACGGCGATGTCTGGTTCGGCGCCCTTGCCTGGAGCGGTTCGTGGAGCATCCGCGTGGACGAGGACATCCTCGGCCAGGTGCGCGTGGTCGGGGGATACAACCCCTTCGATTTTGGTTACAAGCTGCAGCCCGGACAGGCACTCGATACACCGGTGTTCTACGCGGGCTACACGCGCGACGGCATGGGTGAGGCATCGCGCCTGCTGCATCGCTTCGAACGCGACCGCATCCTGCCGGAAGGTTCGGGCACCCCCCTGCGTCCGGTCCTTTATAACTCCTGGGAAGCCACCGAGTTCAAAGTCGATGAAGCCGGCCAGGTACGCCTTGCCGAGAAGGCTGCCGCGCTCGGCGTGGAGCGCTTCGTCATGGACGATGGTTGGTTCGGCGCGCGTAACAGCGACCGCGCCGGCCTCGGTGACTGGGTGGTCAATCGGAACAAGTTTCCGAACGGATTGAAGCCGCTCGTCGACAAAGTGCACGGGCTCGGCATGAGCTTCGGCCTGTGGGTGGAGCCGGAGATGATCAATGCGGACAGCGACCTTTACCGCGCGCATCCGGATTGGGTGCTGAATTTTCCGGGACGCGACCGCAGTGAAGGCCGGCACCAGATGGTGCTGAACCTCGCACGCGAGGACGTCAAGGCGCACGTGCTCGAGGTGCTGGATGGCCTGCTCAAGGACAACGACATCCAGTTCCTGAAGTGGGATTACAACCGCAACTGGTCCGAGCCGGGCTGGTCGCAGATGCCGCCCGACGAGCAGCAGAAGGTCTACGTCGCGTACGTCAACAATCTCTACGACATCATTCGCGAGCTGCGCAAACGCCATCCGAAGGTCGAGATCGAATCCTGCTCCGGCGGTGGTGCCCGCGTGGATCTCGGCATCATGGCGCTCACCGATGAAGTCTGGCCGTCGGACAACACCGACCCATCGGATCGCCTGTCGATCCAGGACGGCTTCAGCCAGGCCTATGCGCCAGCCACGATGATGGCCTGGGTCACCGGCTCGCCCAACTGGGTGAACAACCGGACGAGCTCGCTCGATTTCCGCTTCCTCTCATCCATGCAGGGCGGGCTGGGCATCGGCGCGAACCTGCTCGAGTGGACGCCGGCGGACGAGACGACGGCGCGCCATTACATCACCGAGTACAAGGCGATCCGCGGTACGGTGCAGAAGGGCGATCTCTATCGCCTGCTGTCACCGCAAGACCGTGCACCCTGGTCCGCGACGGAATCGGTGGCCGGCGATGGCAGCCAGGCCGTGCTGTTCGCCTTCCAACGGCAAGGCGAAGAAGCGCGACCGTTCCCGACCTTGCGCCTTCGCGGTCTCGATCCGTCGACCCGCTATCGGTATCGCAGCATCCACGGCATGGCGGCCCCGGGTACACCGGATGTCGCAAGCGGCGCGTACTGGATGGAGCACGGCATCGATGTGCTGATGAGAGGCGATCTCCAGGCGGCAGCATTCGTTTTCGAGCGCGACGGCAAGCACTAGGCTCGCGCCGAACGCCTGGCCGCATCGCGCCGCCAGGCGCCCGGGCTCTGTCGACGGAATCGCGAGAAGACGTTGGTGAAGTGACTCTGGTCGGCGAAGCCGCATTCGGCGGCGATATCGACCAGGGTCCGGTCGGCGACTTCGAGTAAGGTCTGCGCACGACGCACGCGCTGCTCCAGGCGCCAGTGGGTCGGCGACAGACCGGTACTTGCCTTGAAGGCACGAGAGAAATGGCTGCGCGACACGCTGCAGGCTTCCGCGGCGCGGTGAATCGCCGTGCCAAGGTCCAGCTCGTTCGTCAGGTGGTCACAGGCGACGTGTAGCTGCCAGGCAGCGAGGCAGCCGCGGCTTGTGCGTGACATCGGCGCCGCCGGCCTCGAGGCCGTCTGTTTGAAGGCCTGCAACGCCATCGCCACGTGCTCGTACACCGGGTCATCGGCTGGCTGCTGGTCGCCGATGGAACGCCGAAGGAACGATGAGAGCGCATTTTCGATCGACACGAGTGTGGAGATCATGGACCCCGCCTTACTGGTCGTTTGCGTCAGACGGCCCCTGTATCCCGCCGACAGCAACAGACTAGGATGCAAATTAGGCAAAGGGCATCCTAATTCGGGGCCAGATGCCCATCCGATCGTGGGATCGGCGCTCACACTTTCGTGTCACGACCCGGTACCCATAGCAAGAATCATCCATTTGGGTATTGAACGCTGCCGCCGTTCTTCACAAGATGGGATGTGAACAGGGAGATTCCAGGTGACCGAGCCGATCGATCCGTCTGAAAAGATCCGGGTACTGATCACCGACGATCACCCGATCATGCGGCGTGGCCTGCGCGCGGCGATTACCCAGGAAGCCGATATGGAGCTGGTCGGCGAGGCAGCGGACGGCGCCGAAGCCATCACACTGTTCCGTGACCTTCAGCCGACGGTCGCCCTGCTCGACCTGCAGATGCCTCATGTGGATGGACTGGAAGCCATCGCTGCCATCCGCGGCGAATTTCCCACCGCGACCATCATCGTCTTGACCAGTTACCCCGGAGACGCGCGCGTGATGCGTGCACTGACCCTGGGTGCCACCTCCTATCTGCTGAAGTCCGCCACGCTGGAGGAGATCATCAAGGCGATCCGTGCCTCGGTGGCGGGTCGGCACGTCGTTGCTTCCGAAGTAGCCCACGAGATCGCCCGGCATGCGGGCTCGGACAACCTCACCTCACGGGAAACCAACGTGCTTCGGCTAGCCGCGGCCGGCCAAAGCAACAAGGCGATCGCCGAAGCGTTGTTCGTCTCCGAAGACACCGTCAAATCGCGCATGCGCAGCATCATGGCCAAGCTGGGCGCGCTCGACAGAACGCACGCCGTAATGATCGCGGTGCAGCGAGGCTTCCTCGACTCATGACCATCGTCCGCGCTTAGCGAATCGTCGACCACCAGCGCCGCCGATACCCGGCATACGCGGTATGTCCGGGCAGCTTGATGTGAATCTCGGTGCCCTCGCCCGGTTCGGACTCCACGCTCAACGTGCCCGCGAGGCGCGTCACGCGCTCACGCAATCCGATCAGACCGAAGTGGCCACTTTCGCGCGCTTTCGCCATGAGCGACTCGTCGAAGCCCGTCCCGTCGTCCGTGATCACCAGCCACAAGGCGTCCTCGGCATAGCTGAGCACGAGGACGACCTTTTCGCCGTGTGAGTGTACGAAGGCGTTACGCAGGGCTTCGAAGGCGATGTCGCGCAGTTCACTCTGACACTCCTTTGCCAGCGCCCGCGGTGTTCCATTCGCTTCCAGCGAGAAAGCCATCCCATGGGCGGCGTGCAGACGGCGGCCTTCGGCAGCGATCTGGTCGTATAGCGCCAACCCGTGGTCCTCGTTACGACGGAGCAACAGAATGCGCTCACGGCCTTCGAGCAGCGCAGCGCGCGTCTGGTCGGACACCTCCAGCATGTCCGAGCGACGATCGCGCGGAATCGTCTCGTCCATCGCCCATGCCTGGAGCGTCAGCATCAGCCCCTGGAAACGTTGCAGCAGCGTGTCATGGATATCGCGGGCGACGGCTTCGCGCTCCTCGGCGCGAATGCGAAGGCTACGTGTCACGGCGTGCGTGCGCCGTTTATGCGCGAGCCAGAGGAGAAGGATCACCGGCAGGATGCCGAGTGCACGGAACCACCACGTCTCGTAGTAAGCAGCCTGCCTGACAATCTGCGCGCTGGCTGTCGTCGTACTGACCACACCGTTCTCGTTGGACGCCGTGACTTCGAAACGGTAGCTACCCGGTGGCACGTTGGTGAAGACCGCTTCCCGCCTCGAGCCCGMTTCCTGCCATGTGTTGTTGTACCCGACCAGGCGATAGCGGAAGCGAACGCGCTCGGGGCGGCTCAGCATCGGCGACGTATAGGACACGCGGAAACTGCGCATGTCGGCGGGCAGCGTGGCTGTCGCCTGAAGGAGCGGGTAGGCCGTATCACCGCTGGTCACGCCCTCGACGTACACCACCGGGATAACGCGGTTCTCCGGAATGCGCCGGGGATCTATCCATGCAAGGCCAGAAGCCGTTTGCGCCCAGAGCAGGCCGTCGGCACTCCGGCGCAGCGTAGGTAAGGTGCGATCGGGATCCGGTGCGCCCGGCAAGCCATCCGTCGCGTCGAACGCGCGGTAGGGAACGAACGTCGCAGGCGCCGCCAGGGCTTTGGAGAGGTCATCCAATGCCACTTCGCGAACCCCGTCGAGCGTCTGGATCCACAAGTTGCCCCCGGCGTCCTTGACCAGGCCGGTAGCCGTCTCGAAGGCATCGTCGTCCAGCGCCCCGATGGACGTGAAGCGTTTGCCGTCGAAGTGCTGGATACCCTCGTCACCGCCGATCCAGACCCCGTCGGGTTCAGCAAGGAGGGCCCTGATCACACCCTTCTGCAGCCCTTGCCGTTCATCGAACGCGGTGGCGACGCCCTGCGCAATGCGCGTAAGGCGCGGTTCTCCCGCGGCACCCACCCAGAGGTTGTCGTGCTCGTCCATCGCAAGGACTTTCGGGCGCAGGCTTACCGTCGTGGCGTCGCTCCAGTCGTGACCGTCCCACACCAGCAGGTTGTGTTCCGGTCGGCTCATGCAGACGAAAACGCGCCCCTGGCTGTCGCTGACGACGCAGTTGTTCGCCGCATGGGGGCCGCCTTCGCGAACCGCGGTGGCTCGTGTGGGTATGCCGTTCGAGATGGACCACAAGGCATCCACCGCGGCCGCCCATACGGTATCGCGCCTGGCATCGAAGAACGTCGCCATGGTGAGCCGCGGGACCTCCGTCTCCAGCCACGACGAAGGAGGGACGAGGCGAAGCAAGGCATGGGTTTCGCTGCCGACCCAGATCGACCCTTCGGCGTCGACCGATGCCGAGACCTCGTGAATACCATCGGGAAGCTTCATCGTCGTAAAGGCCGATCGCCGGAACCGATCCACGCCGTTCTGAGTCCCCACCCAGATGTTGCCTTCGCGATCCCGAATCATCGGCCATGCATAGCTGCCGGTAAGGCCATCCGCGCGGTCCATGAACTCCGCGACCGGTTCGGCGTGCGCGGCCTCGGCACGACGGAGGGCGTCGGGGGAGACAAAGGCGACGGCGCGTGTCGTACTCGTGACCCACACCGCTCCCTCGTCGTCTTCCTGCACCGCGCTGGCGGAAATACTCAAGGGCGCTGCCGTTTCGATGAGCGTCGACCCCTCGACGCGGTAGGTGTACACGGCCAGTCGCGTCGTGATGTACAGCCGGCCGGACGTCCCGCGAAAGATGTACCGGGGCTTGTCGGGGCCGTTGGGAACATCGATGAAAGCCCTGGCGCCACGAGGACGGACCCGGACCTTGCCACCGCCCACCAGCCACAAGGCACCACTCCGGTCGAAGAGTCCGCGACTGGTCGACGCATCGGCCGTATTGGGCTCGACCATCACCCAGGTTCCGTCCTTGAAGCGGATCACGCCTTGGGGAGACACCGCCCACACGCTGCCCTCGGGGTCCGCAAAGAATGAGTGGATCGCGGCGACAGCGCCCTTCGGCTCGTCGAAGTGACTGAGGTGGCCATCCTTGAGCAGTGTGGGGCCGCTGTCCGAATTGGCGATCCAGAGGCCGCCGCCCTGTGCAGGGAAGATCCCGTTCAACTGGGCGGCCCGAAACGCTTCACCGGGCACGGGCCTGAAGGGCCGGAAGGACACGCCATCGAAGCGTGTCACGCCCTTGGTCCCGGTCATCCAGAGGAAACCATCGGCGGTCTGCGCGAGGCTGGCGATATCGCCCGGCGCACCGTCCTGCTTCTGGAAGGCCGTGTGCTGGTAGCTGCCCAGCGACAGGGGCTGGGCGGCGGCGGCCGTGCCCGCGAGCAGCAGCGAGGCAAGGGCACCGAGCCATCGTGACGCACGCACGGATGCATTCATGCCATTGACCCCCGGAACCTGCTGCGTTGACCTACCCAGGTTCCTTGCATGGGTGCCCTCGAAGCAGGGTGCCTGCTTAGGCGGCCTTTGCACAAGTAGTGCTTTTGGTTCCCCGGCGTTTGTACCGCTTTGTATACGGATCGGTGAGGGATACGTAGTGTTTCAAATAGCCGCCTTTCCGGACACGAGGGGCGTCGGGTGCCCTCCATAGACTGTGAACACGCCCACCTATCTATGGAAGATCACAGGAGAACGATGATGTCATCCGCACACGCCCCCACCGCCCGCCGCACCTCCTTCGCCCGAGGCACGCTCGCCATCGCGCTTGGCTTCGCGACGCTCGCACCCTCGGTTTACGCACAACCGGCTGTCACCGGCACGACGAAGGTCGACGAGAGCATCCGTCCCTTCCGTGTCCATGTGCCGCAGGACCAGCTCGACGACCTTCGTCGTCGCATTGCGGAAACACGCTGGCCGGACAAGGAAGTGGTGAAAGACGAATCGCAGGGCGTGCAGCTCGCCCGCGTGCAGGCTCTGGTCAAGTACTGGGGCACCGACTACGACTGGCGCAAGGCCGAGGCGCAGCTCAACGCGTTGCCTGAGTTCGTCACCAACATCGACGGCGTCGACATCCAGTTCATCCATGTGCGCTCGAAGAACCCGCATGCCCTGCCCCTCATCCTGACGCACGGCTGGCCCGGCTCGACCTTCGAGTTCATCAAGACCATCGGCCCGCTCACCGACCCGGTGGCCTACGGTGGTCGCGCGGAAGATGCCTTCGACGTGGTTATTCCTTCGATCCCGGGCTATGGCTTCTCCGGCAAGCCCACGGAACTGGGCTGGAACCCTGAGCGCACTGCGCGTGCCTGGGACGTATTGATGAAGCGCCTCGGCTACAAGCACTACGTGTCCCAGGGTGGCGACCACGGCTCGGTGATTTCCGATGCACTCGCACGTCAGGCACCGAAGGGACTGCTCGCGATCCACCTCAACATGCCTGCCACCATTCCCGGCAACCTGGTCAAGGGCATCAACGCCGGTGACGCTGCGCCAGCCGAACTCAAGCCGGACGAAAAAGAGGCTTACCAGTCACTGAGCAGCTTCTTTGGTCGCAATGCCGCGTACGGCGCCATGATGGTCACGCGCCCACAGACGATCGGCTATTCGCTCTCGGATTCACCCTCCGGCCTCGCCGCCTGGATGTACGAGAAGTTCGGCCAGTGGAGTGACAGTAACGGCGTGGCCGAGAACGCGCTCTCCCGTGACGAGATGCTCAACGACATCACGCTGTACTGGCTGACCAACACCGGTGCGTCGTCGTCGCGCTTCTACTGGGAGAACAACAACAATAACTTCAGCTCGGTCACCCAGCGCACCAACGAGATCAAGGTGCCCGTCGCGATCACGGTCTTCCCGAAGGAGATCTACAAGGCACCGGAAAGCTGGAGCAAGGCCGCCTACCCGAGCCTTTACTACTACCACCAGGTGAGCAAGGGCGGCCATTTCGCTGCCTGGGAGCAACCGCAACTCTTCGCCGAGGAATTGCGCGCCGCGTTCAAGTCCGTTCGCTGAGAAACCCTGATAGAAACGATCTCTTGTAGGAGCCGATTCATCGGCGAAATGGCGTCGCGATATCCCGCCAATGACGCCTGATCCTTTCGCCGATGAATCGGCTCCTACAACAGCGGGCCGATCCAAGGGTTTCCGATACCGTTGGCGCTTGCTCAGAAATTCCAGCGGACGCCGAGGTTCACCGCGTTACTGGTGGTGTGCGAGGCGACATCCGCGTTGTAGTACACGAACGTGCTCGCCTTCGGCGTGATGTCGAAACTCACGCCCACACCTGCCTGCCAGTGGTTCTGCACCGGTCGCGAACCCTGTACCACGAAGCTGTCCGACGGCTCGCCGGCGAAGGCGTTGTTCACCGACACCGTGTCGTTCTTCGTGTTGTGCAGGTAACGCACCAGAACGATCGGATGCAGGCGCGTCCCTTCCACGCCCAGGTCGACATCACCGATCAATCGCGCGCCCACGCCGTACTGCATGCTGCTCGCATCGCTTCGCCCCACCCTCAGGTCGGCGTCACCGGCGTTCTTCTCGGTGAACGAGTCGTACTTGACCTTGGTGTAGTAAGCGCCAGCGAACGGCTCCAGATGCATGGCGTGGCCGAGATCGAAGCGGTAGCCGCCTTCCAGCGCGGCGTTGGTCGTCTTGCCGTTGTARTGCCCGGTCGCCTGCGGATCATAGGGACCGACAACGATTCGGCGGTTGCTGTCGGCATTCTGCCAGCCATACGACGCCAGGCCCTCCACCCACCACTGTTGCTGATTGAAGTAGAGCGCGTGCAGGCCGATCGACGCCTGGTCCACGTCGGTATAGTCGCCGCGACTGTTCACCTCAGTGCGGGAGTTGGCGAAGTTGGCGTGCACACCGAGGCGAAGGTCAGGCGTTACCGGCGCATCGGCGCCGATGATCACGCCGTGGATGCGGTAATCGGTGTGGGCCGCGTCGGTGCTGCGGTCGAAATCGCTACTCGAGGTATACGGCTCGGCCCAGACCGCGGATCCTTGCTCACCCGTATCGCGCTGCAGCTTCAGCCGATAGAACAGCGTGTCCTGGTACTGACCCTGCCCGCTCAGTTCCGCATTCGCCGCCGACGCGTAGGTTTCACCGGAGAGCGAATCGAACGCCTTGATGGCCTGGTCGGCACGTAATCCGCGTGCGTAACCCAGCAAGGTCGGCAACGGGTTACCGCCCGAGGTAGCAATCTGCTGTAGCGCCGCCGCCACGCTCTGCTGGTTTCCGTTGAGGCCGGGGAACTGGTCGAACGGCGTACCGCCGGTACCCTGGCCACTGCCGGCCTGGCTCAACGTGAGGATCAACTGGTTCCCTTGCTGCGTGACGCTCGCATCGAGGAAGGGCAGCGTGTTCTGGGTGACGCCGGCGTAGGCGCCGGTGATGCCGCCGCTCGCATTGACGACCGTGTAGCTGGTGGTCGGCCCGTACGTGCCCGCCGAAGGCGTGGACACCAGCTGGCCACCGAGGGTCGCGCCGCCGTTGACGTTGATGCTGTCGCTGGTGCCGCCGCTGTTGCTGCGTATCTCCGTGGTCGAGCCCGCACCGAGGGTCAGTCCGCCGACGGTCAGCACCGAGCCGGGCGTTCCCGTACCCGCCGCCGCACCTGTCGCACCATTGACGCCGCTCGGCGCCACCGTGCCGTTCACCGTGACCGGACCGGTAATCGTGCCGCCACCGACCAGGCCGCCACCCGCGTTGATCGTGGCGGGGCCGCCGAGGTTGCCGTTCACCACCAACGTGCCGCCGATGGTGCTGCCACCGGCGAAGGTCACCGATGTTCCACTGTCCACCGACAACGTACCCGCACCGACCGTGAGATTGGTGATGTCGTTGAACGAGCCGCCCGGCAGGGTGGCTTCACCCGTGCCCGTGATGTTGAGCGTGGAACCCGGCGCCGTACCGTTGACCGTGCCCGTCACGCCTGGCAGATCCCCGTAACCGATATTGATGCTGCTGCCGCCGCCGAGATTCACCGTGCCGCCGATCGGTCCGGCCACGGTGACCGCGTTGCCGCTGCCGTCCAGGTTCAGGGCGCCGCTTGCGCCGACCGAGATGCCACCGGTGTAGGGATTGCTCGCATTGAGGATGCCGCCGTTGACCGTCAGGTCGCCGCTGAAACCAGCGAGTGACCCCCCCAGGTTGAGCGTGCCCGTGCCTTCCTTGTCGAGACCGCCGGTGCCGCTGAGACTTCCGTTCAAGGTGAGATCGTCCGGGCCCTGCACGGTGACGCCGTTGCTGCCGACGGTGACGTTGTTACCGAGCGTTACCGCCGCGCCGGCCTGCAACGCGGCGCCGTTGATGGCGAGGTCACCGGTACCCAGTGCCGCATTGCTGCCGACGACCAACGTGCCACCGTTGACGGTAGCGCCGCCGGTGAAGGTATTGCTGCCGTTCAACGTAAGCGTGTCGGCACCGTTCTTTACCAGGCCACTGGCGCCGGAGATGACGCCATCCAGCGTGAGGTTGTTGCTTCCCGGAAGGGTCAATGTCGCGTTGAGGGCGATGTCGTTCGCGAGTGAGGTGGCCACCGTCGCATCCAAGGAAGCCGCGCCGTCCACCGCGAGTGCACCCGTGCCGAGCGCCGCATTGTTGCCGACACTCAGGCCGCCGGCATTCAAGGTCACCCCACCGCTGAAGCTGCTCGCGCCGCCCAGTGCCAGTGTGCCGGCACCATCCTTCACCAGGCCACCGGTGCCACCGATGCTGCCGTCGAACGCCGTATTCGCCGCGCCACCCAGCGTGAGGTTATTGCCACCGAGCGCGATCGTGCTGCCGGTGACGCCTGCCAGCGTACCGATGGTCTGGTTGCCGCCCGCCGAGATATCGAATGTGCCGGTGCCGGTCAGGTTCACCGGGCCCGTCGAAGCCAGGCTGCCGCCGGCACCGATCGCCAGCGTACCGCCGTTGATGTTGGTACCACCGGTGTACGTATCCGCTGCGGTGAGGGTCAGCGTGGCCGCGCCGTCGCTGGTGGTGTCGAGGGTCGAGGTGCCGCCGCCGACCGTCAGGCCACCCGTGCCCAGCGCCGCGTTGTTGCCGACGGTCAGGCCGCCCGCATTGAGTGTGACGCCGCCGCTGAAAGTGTTCGCACCACCAAGCGTCTGCGTGCCCGGGCCGTTCTTCACCAGGGAGCCGGTACCGGCAAGGATGCCGTCGAAGTTCGCGTTGCCGACACCGCCGAGGGTCAGTGYATTCGCGCCCAGCGTCACTGTGCTGCCGGCGACGCCGTTCAGTGCGCCGATGGACTGGTTACCGCCGGCCGAGATGTCGAAACCGGTACCGGCCGCCGTCAGGTTCACCGCGCCCGTAGAAACGAGGCTGCCGCCCGCGCCGATTGCCAGCGTTCCTACATTGATGGTGGTGCCGCCGGTGTAGGTATTCGCGCCGGTCAGCGTTTCCGTGCCGGTGCCCACCTTGATCAGGCCACCCGTGCCGGCGATGGATCCGCCGAAGGTGCCGTCCGTCGGACCGCCGACGATCAGCGAGTTGCCGCCGAGATTCACCGCGCCATTGCCAGTGAGCGTGCCGAACGTCTGCGTGCCGTTGCCGGCCGACAGATCGAACGTCGCGCCTGCTACGACGTTCACGACGCCATTGGCATACAGGCTCGCGCCTGCGCCAAGGGCCAGCGTGCCCGCGTTGATGCTCGTCCCACCGGTGTAGGTATTCGCGCCATTCAAGGTCAGCGTGGCCAGGCCCTCCTTGGTCAGGCCGCCGGCGCCGGAAAGGTTACCGTTCAACGTCAGGTCGTTCGTGCCGACCACCGTCAGGCCGGCGTTGAGCACGATGTTGTTCGCCAGGGTGATCGCGCTGGCGGAGTCCAGCGTCGATGCGCCCCCTACCGTCAGGGCGCCCGTGCCGAGTGCCGCGTTATTGCCGACGATCAGGCCGCCCGCATTCAGCGTGACGCCGCCGGTGAAGCTATTCGCGCCACCGAGCGTCTGTACGCCGGTGCCATTTTTCACCAGTCCGCCACTGCCACCGATCGACCCGTTGAAGGTGGCGTCCGTTGCGCCACCCAGCGACAGCGTGTTGCCCCCCAGTGCGACCGCACTACCGGCGACACCCGCCAGCGAGCCGATCGTCTGGTTGCCGCCTGCCGAGATGTCCAGGGTGCCCGTACCGGTGAAGTTCACTGCGCCCGTCGATGCCAGGCTACCGCCGGCGCCTATCGCCAGCGTGCCGCTGTTGATCGTCGTGCCACCGGTGTACGTGTTCGCACCGGTCAACGTGACGGTCGCGGCGCCGTCCTTGGTCAGGCCGCCGGCGCCCGATATCGCGCCGCCGAGGGTCAGCGCGTTGGTGCCGAGCAGGTCGAGGTCGGTGCCGCCCGTAAGGCTGATGGTGTTCGCGATCGTGAGCGCTGCGTTGGTATCCAGCGTGGCGTTGCCGCCGACGGTCAGCGCACCCGTACCCAGCGCACCGTTGTTGCCGAGCAGCAGGCCACCGGCATTCAGGGTCACACCGCCCGTGAAGAGGTTCGCGCCGCCGAGTTCCTGGACGCCGGCGCCATTCTTTACCAGGCCACCGGTTCCGGCGATCACGCCATCGTAGTTTCCGTTACCGACCCCACCGAGCGTCAGCGTGTTAGCGCCGAGCGTCACGGTGCTTCCGGTTACACCGTTCAACACACCGATCGACTGGTTACCGCCCGCCGAGATATCGAAGCCGGTACCCACGGCCGCGACGTTGACCGCACCGTTGGCGGCAAGGCTGCCGCCGGCGCCGATCGCCAGCGTGCCCGCGCTGATCACGGTGCCGCCCGTGAACGTGTTGCTGCCGGTGAGGGTTTCCGTGCCGGCACCCTCCTTGATCAGTCCACCCGTCCCGGCGATCGAGCCGCTGAAGAGGCCGTTGGTGGGACCACCGATGGTGAGCGTGTTCGCACCAAGGTTGACCGTGCCGCCACCGCTGAGGGTGCCGAAGATTTGCGTGCCGTTACCCGCGGAGAGGTCGAAGGTCGCACCTGCCAGCAGATTCACGACGCCGCTGTTGGTGAGGCTGCCGCCCGCGCCCAGCGCCAGTGTGCCGGCGTTGATGTTCGTGCCGCCGGTGAAGGTGTTTACGCCGTTCAGGGTCAGCGTCGCCAGGCCGTCCTTGGTCAGGCTGCCCGTGCCGGCAATGTTGCCGTTGAGGATCATCGCGTTGCTGCCCAGCACGGTCAGGCCCGCGTTGAGTGCGATGGTGTTCGCCAGGGTCACGGGACCGCTGGCGTCGAGTGTCGCCGCACCGTTGACCGTCAGGGCACCTGTGCCGAACGCGGCATCGTCACCGGCGACCAACCCGCCGGCATTGATCGAAAGGCCGCCGCTGAAGGTGCTCGCGCCGTCGAACGTTTGCACACCCGCGCCCGCTTTCACCAGCGCGCCGTTGCCGCTGATGGCACCCGCGAAGGTCTGGTTGGTGGCGTCGCCGAAGTTCAGGGTGTTGCCACCCAGCGAGATGGTGCTACCCGTGACGCCGGAGAGCGCGCCGATGGTCTGCGTGCCGGCGGCGGAGATATCCAGTCCGGCGCCCGCACCGGCCAGCGTCACCGAGCCGCTCGCGGCCAGACTACCGCCGGCGCCGAGCGCCAGCGAGCCAGCGTTAATGGTCGTGCCGCCGGTGAACGTGTTGGCACCGGACAGCGTGAGTGTCTCGGTGCCGTTCTTGGTCAGACTACCCGCGCCCGTGAGGGCACCGGCAAGAGTCAGCGCATGGCTGCCCAGCTCGGTGAGGTTCGCGCCCGCCGCGAGTGAGATATTGTTGGCCACGCTGAGCACCGCACCGGTGTCCAGCGAGGCGCTGCCGCCCACATTCAGCGCACCCGTACCCAGCGCGTTGTTGTTGCCGAGCAGCAGGCCGCCGCCATTGAGGTTCACGCCGCCGCTGAAGGTGTTGGCGCCGTTCAACGAAAGCAACGAGGGGCCATTCTTGGTGAGGCTTCCGGTGCCGGATACGACACCACCCAGGGCGACGTCCTGGCTCCCCAGCAGGTTGAGCGAACCGCCGCTGAGGATGACGCCGTTACCCAGGCTGACCGCCGCGCTGCTGTCGAGCGTCACCGCGCCGCCCACGGTCAGCGCACCGGTGCCGAGGGCACCGCTGTTACCGAGCAGGAGGCCACCGCCGTTCGCGGTCAGACCGCCCGTAAACGTGTTCGCGCCATTCAACGTCAGCAGTGAGGCACCGTTCTTGGTGATGCTGCCGGTCCCTGCGATCGCGCCGCCGAGGGTAAGGTCCTGCGTGCCCGGCAAGGTCAATGCGCTGCCCGCATTGAGATTCACGCTGTTGGCGACGTTAAGCGCGGCCGTGCCGTCCAACGTCACCGCGCCGCCGACATTCAACGCACCGGTTCCGAGTGCATTCGCATTGCCGAGAAGCAATCCGCCCGCGTTGACCGTCGTGCCACCGGTGAAGGTATTTGCGCCGTTCAACGTGAGTACCGACGCGCCGTTCTTGGTCAGGCTGCCCGTGCCCGACACCACACCGCTGAGCGCCACGTTCTGGCTGCCGAGCAGGTTCAGCGCGCCACCGGCGAGGTTGACGTTGTTGCCGAGGCTGAGGGCCGTCGTGCTGTCGAGGGTACCCGGGCCGCTCACGGTGAGCGTACCGGTACCGAGCGCACCCGCATTGGCGAGCAACAGGCCACCCTGGTTGAGATTCACGCCGCCGCTGAAGGTGTTCGCACCGCCAAGCGTCTGTGTACCGGCGCCTGTCTTCGTGATGGCGCCTGTGCCGGAGATGATGCCGGCAAAGGTCTGGTTGGTTGCGTCGCCGAACGTCAGCGTGTTCGCACCCAGGGAGATCGTCGTGCCTGCCACACCGGACAAGGCGCCGATGGCCTGGTTGCCGGCTGCCGAAATATCGAAGCCTGCACCCGGTGCGCTGAGGGTGACCGCGCCGGTCGCCGCCAGTTGACCACCCGCTCCCAGCCGCACGGTGCCCGCGGCGATGTTGAGGCCGCCGGTAAACGTGTTGGCACCGCTAAGGGTCAACGTGGAGGTACCCGACTTGATCAGGCCACCCGTGCCCGCGAGTACGCCGCCGAAGGTCAGTGGCTGACCGCCGAGGACGTTCAACGACGCGCCGGCGCCGAGGTTCATGTTGTTGGCGAGGTTGAGCGCCGTCGTACCATCCAGCGTGACCGCACCATTGACACTCAGGGCACCGCTGCCGAGTGCGCCGCTGTTGCCCAGAAGCAGGTCGCCCGCGTTCGCCGTCACACCGCCGGTGAACGTGTTCGCGCCGTTCAACGTGAGCAGGGTCGCGCCGTTCTTCACCAGGTTGCCTTGCCCGGAGAGGATGCCGTTGAAGACCAGCGGCTGGCCGCCGAGGAGGTTCAGCGAACCGGTGCTGCCGAGGTTGACGTTGTTGGCGAGCGACAACGGCGCGGTGCCATCGAGTGTGACCGAGCCGCCGACGCTGAGCGCGCCACTGCCGATCGCGTTCGCGTTGCCGAGCAGCAAACCACCGCCGTTCAAGGCAACACCGCCCGTGAAGCTGCTGTTGCCGCTGAGCGTTTGTATGCCGGCTCCCACCTTGACCAGCCCGCCGGTGCCAGCGATCGCTCCCGAATAACTCGTGTTGCCGATCCCACCGAGGGTCAGCGACTTAGCTCCGAGGTTCGTCGTACCCGAACCCGCCAGCGAACCGATGGATTGATCGGCCGCCGCCGCAGAGATATCGAGGCTGGTACCCGCACCGAGCGACATGGCCTGCGTCGCCGACAACACGCCGCCCGCGCTGACGGCGAGGGAACCGCCCGTGAGGGAGAAGCCGCCGGTCATGCTGTCGACGCCGCCGAGCGTCAGTGTGCTCGCGCCCTGCTTCACCAGCGTGCCGGCGCCCGAGAGCGCGCCGTTCAACGTCATGGCCTGGTTGCCGAGGAGGTTGAGCGTTCCTCCGCCATTAACGACGACGTTGTTGGCGAGATTGAACGCACCCGTGGTGTCGAGCGTGGCGTTGCCGCCGACGGTCAAGGCACCCGTACCCAACGCACCCGCGTTACCTAGCAACAGGCCGCCGGCATTCAGATTCACGCCGCCAGTAAACAGGTTCGCACCGCCCAGGGTGACGACCGCGGTATCGGTGACGGTCAGGCCACCCGCACCGGAGATCACGCCGCCGAGCCCGAATGCGTTGGTACCAGCAAGCTCGAGGTGACCCGACGTGAGATTGATGGCATTCGCCAGCGACAGACCTGCTGTCGATGCGGCGATGGCGCCGCCCTTGGCCGTCATCGGCTGGCTGCCGAAGACGCCGGCGTTATCGAAGTTGACCAGGCCGTCATTGATCGTGGCGTCATCCGTAACAGCCGCACCCTGAAGATTCCACGTACCGCTGTTCACCACCAGGTGCTGGAAGTGGAGGTAGTTCGCGGCGTTGATCGTGGAGACGGCACCGCCGGTACCTGCGCCTGTACCGGTCGCGGAGTTCTGCAGAACGAGGAGATTGTTCGTGCCGAGCCCGCCGTCCACGATGCCCGCGCCCGCAAGACTGATGTTGAGCGTGAGGATGACAGCGTTGAGGCTGATGCCGTTATTCACAACGCTCGACCCGCTGACCGCGGTGAACGTGTTGCCTGTGGACGTGTCGCCCATGTAGAGGCTGCCGTTGATGGTGCCGGCATTGATGAACGTATTGCCGGCCCCCGGCGTATTCGACGCACCGAAGCCAATACGACCGGTAATGCTCTTGCCCGCGGAGTTGATGAAGTTCGTCTGCCCACCGCCGTAGGTCAGGATCGTTGGTGCATCCGCGGTCGTGAACCCATTCAAACCGAGAATCTGCATCCCGAACGTTCCGTCGTTCGTGATGTTGGTGACACCGCCAGTCGCGTTCTGCACCGTCAGTGACTGGCCACCGATACTGAGAAGGGAAAGGGCGTTGACCAGGCCGTTGATGTTGCCGCCAGCGAGGTTGTGCACGTTGATCGTGTTGCCGCCGACCGTGTTGTTACCGAGCACCGCACCTGATGCGGCCAGACTCAGACCGCCGTTGAGCGCCGGGTCGATCGTGCCCGAGTTGTCGAGGGTAATGCCATTGCCGGAGAGGGTGAGCGCGCTGCCGCCGAGCAAGGGCGGCACGCTGACCACCGCGCCGGTGTTCACGGTCATCGTGACTCCGTCCGTCGAGCTCGCAACGTTGTTGGTATTCGATCCCGTGGGGCAGGTGATGGTCACACCGGCCGTGGTACATGCGGCGTGGGCGGTGCCGCTGAACAAGGGCATCGCCAGCATCGATGCCAGGGCGAGATAAATACCCCTGCTGAGTGAATTACGACGAATGCTTTCCACCTGACGCTTATTCATACCACCCCCGGTAAGTCCGGCCCACTCCCGGATTCCGGGAATGCCGGCCGCACTTCAGCGACGACACCAGTTTCCTGGGCCGCTAAAAAAATAGACGTCTGAATGAACGACGCCGGATTGGCCTGTGCATGAGGCCGACGTGCGCGGTCAGCCTATGCGAGCGCTCTCAGGGGTGAGTGCACAAATCCGGCGAGGGGTTTTAGCGTGTTTTCAAGGTGCCGCGAACGCGTGCACCTTTTCCTGCGTTGTCTACAAATACGGCAGGAGCCGACCATTTATTGGCGCGACGTTCGGGCGGCGATCGGAATCAAACATGAGCAAGAACGCGCTCGCCAGCGCATTTTCGCGCCGTGTTGACCTTTCAAGGCCCGGACGCGGCGACACCTTGACGCCATAGCGGGGATTCGATCTTTGCCGAATATCGCTGTCGATAAGCAGGTAATTGCAACCCGCATCCCCGCGAATCCCCCCGCTTTCCTGTAGGAGCCGATTCATCGGCGAAGGGTCTGGCCCTGTTGCAGGGTTGTCGCGAGGCCGTTCGCCGATGAATCGGCTCCTACAGAGAGTGTGTCGGGTATTTACTGGAGGAGTCGGTTGATCTCTTCGATATCCTTCAGTTCCGCCCCGCCCACGCTACGCTTGAGCAGCAACTTGTTGAGAATGAAGTTGTGACGAAGCGAGGTGTACTGCGTGCGGATCTCGGCGAGGATCTGAATGGCCACGACGACGTTGGTCAGGCTCTGCGTACCGATGTCATAGCCGGCACGCATCGATGCCAGGGCCTTCTTCGCCGAGTCGACCGCGTCGCGCGAGTCGCTGACCTGGCCGATGCCGGCGACCACGAGGTTGAAGTAGTTGGTCGTATCGCGCGCGGTCTGGCGGCGGACACTTTCCAGATCGCTCTGGTCCTCGTCACGCTGGTGAATAGCCTGGCGAACCTGCGACTGGGTCAGGCCACCGCTGAACAAGGGAACGGTCAGCACCAGACCAATGGTCGTGCTTCCGGGACCGTAGTTGGAGCGACCGGGAACCGTGTTCGACCACTGGCCATTCTTGTCATAGCCCACCGCCGCGTTCAGCGTGGGCAGGTGGCCGCTGCGTGCCGCGTTGATCGAGTGCTCGTCGGCGCTAACCAGATGGTTGGCGGCGATCACGGACGGATTCTGGCGCATCGCCTGGTCGACCCAGGCAGCGGCGGTATCCGGTGTCGGCGTCTCCATGGGCAGGTCTTCGCGCAGCGTCTTCAGCGTGCCCGGCTCCTTCCCGGTCAGCTGCTGGAGCGCACGGCGTGCGTCGCGCAAGGTATTTTCCGCATCGACACGCTGGGATTTGATGAGCAGGTAGTACGCGCGTGACTGCGTCAGGTCGGCTTCCGGCGCCAGCCCCTGCGCGAAGAGCGTGGTGGCCTGATCGAACGACTGCTTGTATGCGTCCTCGTAGGAGCGGGTGATCTCGACCTGATCCTGCGCGACCAGCACGTTGAAGTACGCCGTCGTCGAGCGGACGTAGAGATCCTGCAGCTCGCCTTCGTACGTGGCTTCCTGTGCTTCCTCGGTCTGCTTCGCCTGCCGCTCGCGGGCGAACTTGGAAAGATCGAGCACGGTCTGGTTGAGCGACAGCGACAGATCGCGCTCGCGACTGTGGCCGTCGCCCGTGCCTGTCACCGGTACGTTCTCGTTGCTGTTGTTATCCGGCCCCGAATAGCTCGGGTGAAACTGCTGCAGGCTCAGTCCGGCCGAGAGTTGGGGCAGCAGCGCGGCACGCGCCTGCGGTACTCCTTCGGCGACGACAAGGCGGCGCGCATCGGCGCTGGCCAGCACGGGGTCGTTGGCGACCGCCTCGCGATAGATGTCCATGAGGTCTTCCGCGTGAGCTACCGCGGGAAGGCCGGTCATCGTGAGCAGGCCGGCAAGAGCCGCCGACAAAAGCCTGGTTTGCATGGTTGGGGTTCCCTTGAGCACCGATTGAGCTTGGCGACCGGCAGTGCAAGTAGCGTGCCGGGGCTCGCGCGGCGCCGGACGGTGTCCCGCAACGGCTCTGGTGCTGACTCTCGTCGCGGGTCGACACGCGATGGAAGGGAAGCGAGGGTGTCCGCGGACGCTAGCCGGCGGACACTGGCGGTCAGTAGCGTGCTGGCTGCGTTGTCCACCTTGGCAGGCTGGTCAGCGATGCGGGTTGTCGACTCCAACCTTGCCGGGAAGCAGGCGAAATATCGTCCAGGGCCTTCAACTGAAGATGGAGGCCAGCGTGCCCATGGCACCAATAGCGACGAAGGACCAGGCGAGCACGAGTTGCCACGCTGACCAGAAGCGGAAGGCACCGCCGCCCGGATAACTTGCCTGCGCCGCCGTTCGACGAGTGAGCAGATACGCATACGTCCCGACAATTGCCGTCGAACCCAGCYAGGCCAGAATAGTCGACCCGRTAAGGGCTCTCTCGACGAGGCACCACGCGAACACGGCCGCGATGATTCCGACGCGCGCGGCGACCCCGTAGTTCCATACCAACTCACGTTGCGACGGCGGGGCGTTAGCTGCGATATAGGTCCGCCGAAGAGCGATATCGTCGAGCGATTCAGCATGCTCGCCGCGCTCTATCAACTCATCGCGCAGCGCTGTCTCGGCCCAGTCCGTTCGACCGTCCGTCGACCAGAGCTCCCTAAGCACTTCCGTGTCGGTTTCGGCAAACCGGCGTCGTGCGTTCTCTAGAAGCGTGCTTTCCGGTGACATCGCTTACTCCCTTTGGCAGCCGGCGATTCCGTCTCTGCCATGCACTCTTGTGTCCACTGCTTCGCGTGCGCCTGGCGAATCGCGAAAGCCCCCTGTTACACCGTGCGGAAGTTTGCAGCCGGCATTGCACATCGTCAAGCTGACGCGGGACACGCATGCTTCTTCTATACCTGGAATGGCTGGTCCGGTTATCCCGCGTTACTTGCTCCCTTTTTCGCTCTACCCGCTATCGGGGACGTCCCGCTGCGATCCACCGAACCGTCGCCTCTTCGGACAGGCGATATCGTGCATTGTTATAAGGCTGCAGCGAGTTCAACCTTTCGCTTAGCATTTTGACGAACTGCGCTTCGTCTTCGGCATTCAAGCCTTGCGCCTTTACCGCGTCGCCGAACGACTGGCCGTCGGCAACGATCCGACCGACGGCAGAGGTCAGTGCATCCCGGAAACGAATCGCCAGGGGATTGGGCGCGCCCGTTGACTGGATCACGGCCTTGTATCGCAAAATCGACCGTTCGTACGTCCACACGAACAAGTCGATCGCGGCACTCACGTCGTTGAACTCGTACACGCCCATCATGGCTAGTGCATAGTCACTGCGATCGACATCCATGAAAGCSAACGGTGCGCAGTTGTACAGCGTCAACGGGATGTTCGCCGAGATGCGGCTCGTCCTCTTGTTGCCGTCGACGAAGGGCTGCAGGTAAGCGATCTGTACCCAAAGGAAGAAGGCGGCCTCCACGGGATTGGGTATGTCGCGCGCCTTGTCGACGATCTTGACGAGTAACTCTTCGACGACTTGGGCGATCTGCAGTGGGACAAAGGTCGTGCCCGCGATGTACACGGGTGTTTCGCGGATGGCTCCCAGCTGGTTGTCGTCCAGCAACTCGCCCATCAGAAGCGTATGGATATTCCGCACCGTGCTGACCACCAAGCCACGAAGCGGAGCTTCGGCGACGAGGTACTCGATGGCACGCTTGTGGTTGAGCAACATCAGCGTGTCTGTGTCGCTGCCCTCTGATCCCTGCTGGAAAAGATGCTTGGTATCCAGCAAGGAATAGGTGTTGCCTTCGAGCTTCGACGATGACCAGGAGAGCTCTACAAGCAGTTGGTCGAGCACCTTCCTCGCATAGGTGCCCGCGGGTTGCTGATCGGGCAGGCGACCACGGGCCAGAAGATCTTCCACGATGACCTTGGGCAACAGAGCGTCGACACCCGGCCTATAGTCATCGAGGAGTTCACGGCGGTACGCAATGGGCTGCCGGGTGTGCAGAGGTGCCTCTAGCTTCTGCAAGAGCGCGACCGACTCCGGGGACCAGGGAATGGCCCTCGTCTGCCAGCGGCTCGCAGACGTTCGCGCGGCTTCGCCGCCCGCTGTTCCCGTAACCGTGCCGTTTACCAGGGAGTAACGTGTCGCGCGGCCCTTACCCAGAACGATGACATCGCCGCTTTGGGTCAACTGAGCCAGGAGGCGCCTTGCCGTGGACGCTGAGATACCAGTCTGTTCGGCCAATTCCGATACGGCTATCGCTGCCAGCCCCGCCCTGGCGAGATGACTCATTACCCCGAGAACCTCGTTCTTAAGGATGTCGTTTAGGGCGGTCACGGGGACAGACTCCTTTGGCAGTCTTTCAAATCTAGTCAAACTGACGCGATTATAAGCAAATCGCGTCAAAATGGCGCGATAGTCAGGCTATTCGCGTCAACTCGACTAGATAATGGCGAATCGCGTCAGTTCGATGCGATTTTTTGGGTTCTTCGCGGATTACCGGGGCCCGGGCGCGCGGGTTTAGGTCGGGGCATTCTTTCGCACCTCGCACCTCGCGCATGGCTCGCCTTCGGCTTCGCGGGTGGCTCGGCTCCGCCATCGCTCTCTACACTTGGGCGTCTCGCGGGGAGACCTTGGTGCCCAAGCGGACCGTTACGGCGGTCGTGCAGATACGTCATTTCCGACGCGGCGAGCGTTTTCCTCGCCGCTGCGCTGACTCGCGGACGATCTCAGCGCGCTGGGGTCGACCGATTGGCGATGCCGACGAGCCAGTAGCCGGAGCGGCGCTGCTCTGTCGGCTCGACCCACACGAACCTCAGGGATGGGAAGAGTCTTCGGTGCCCACCCTCGAGGCGAGTTCCGCACAAGTGGAGCGGCCGTAGGCCAAATAAGTACACGGCCGCGCAGCGGCCTTTCCGGTACGAAACGCGGAGGACGTGTCTGAGCAGCGAGGGTGGGCATCGAAGGCTCTGTGCCGCTACGTCTGAGCACCGAAGGCTCTGCGCCTCACCGTCTTCGGCGTCCCCGGCATTCCGCGAAGAACCATTTTCTTGGTCGCCGGGCTGCTCCGGTCTACCTGTCGCCACTGAACTTTGCCGTGCCGGGCACATCTGATTAGCTGTCGTGGGCCTCGCGCGTCCGAGAGTCCGCAAGGGGAGCAGCGTTCGCCTTGCCAGAGGGAGACCGGCCAGTGAGACACGAGGGGAATACATCTGCTGACCCACTCGGGTCGGCCCGGCGAATCGCGGCGATGGTCGTGGCGATCAGCTGCCATCTCGGGCTATCGATGGTTCTCTTGCGGCCCGCGTGCCCGCGCGCGAACACGGCTCCCCCGATAGACAATCATGACACGGCACTTCAACTTCGATTGATCGCCGTGCCATCAACTACACCTATGCCATCCGCGCCACCGACAGCCAGGGTAGAACCTGCATCGCCACCGGCCCGACGTCCTCAGCGCATCGCTGCGCAGCTGGAGGCACCTTCCTCTTACGTATCATTCCCACCTGTAGCAACGGCTGGACTTGCCGCGACCGCGGCGCCCGATAGCGACGCGAACATTCACACCTCCGTGGGAGATGGCGGCTTTCAGCAGCGCCTGCTCAACGCGCAACACGCCCGAGATGTCAGAGGTGTTCCCGGTTCCGATGCGAATGCCGTACCCGGCATCCAACTTACCAACACGCAAGACCAGGGCGTCGGCGCCGTCATGCGCAGCACGCAGCGGTTGTTTGGCATCACGGATCGCCACTGCATCGATGTCGAAGTGTGGCAGAGCCTCAGCCCGGATGAATTGATCGCGCGGCATCTCACGCCTGCCGATATACGAAGACAGAGCGATAGATACGGTTGTAATCGGCCCTTAGGATTAAATTTCTAAGTCCTGTGGCGAACGGGCTCAAGCCACCTCGGTCATCGCCTCGCCCAACGGTATCCAGGTGACCGGGCCATCGCCGATCTGGATCCGCAAGGCCAGTTGATCGGCGACCTGGACCACCTGCGTTCTCGGTGCCTTTGCCGCAACGACTGGATCGCGGTTCCCACTCGTTGCGAGCGCGGCCATGGCCTGCGGCGCCGCCGTCCGCACCAGCGTGACCAACGCAGCTGTCTCGCACCGTGCGAGTGCCTGCTGGCACAAGGCAAGCAAGGCAGCCTGGTCCTCATCCTCCGGCATCGCCAGGGAGGTGGGCCGAGGCAAGCGCGCCATCAGCCGATGGAACCGCTGACGCGAAGCCACCTCACTGCGCCCGGCCAGGGCGCCCAGTTCGGCATGACTGACATCAAAAACCTCATGCAACAACCACGCGGCGACGTCGTCGGCCGGCAGGTGATGGATGAGGCTGAGCAAGGCTTCGTCGACGCGCTGGGCCTGCGCTGCCAGATGCTCTGGCTGATCGCCGTCGCTCTCGGCCGTCCACTCGCCGGCAAGCTGTCCAAGGATGGCCTGGTAGCGACCCTGGCGGCGCAGTTGATCGATGCACAGGTTACGCAGCACCGTGACGAGCCAGGCTTCCTGGCTGGCTGCCGAAGCAGGCAACGGGCCATCCGTCGTACGCAGATACGCATCGTGCAGCAGATCTTCGGCGGCGCCTGTATCGCCCAGCCAGTGTCTGGCCAAACCCATCAAGCGCCGGCGGAGCGCGGCGTCTGTGGCGAATGGATGGTCATGCACGGGAGATGTCACGTTCGTGGCCGCTCGTTCGTTTATGGGGTGAACCTACCACAATGGAGCGATTCCCCATGTTTGCGAATGAGACGGACAACACCTCCCAGCCGCCGCAGAACAGCGCGTTCCTGGAAGAGAAAACCTTCCGCGCCCGGACCGTAATGGTCTTCGGCACAGTCACCGACACGATGGCCTCGGAGACCGTACGCCGCCTGCTTGCGCTCGATGCCGAATCGAACGCGCCCATCGACATGATCGTCTCATCGCCTGGCGGCCATCTCGAGTCGGGCGACGTGATCCACGACGCGGTGCGTTTCATCTCCTCGCCGGTCAACATGATCGGTACCGGCTGGGTGGGAAGCGCCGCCAACCATCTCTATCTGGGCGCGCCGCGCGAACGCCGCTTCTGCCTGCCGCAGACGCGCTTCCTGATCCATCAACCCAGCGGCGGCGCGGGTGGGCCGGCCAGTGACATCGCCATCCAGGCAAAGGAGATCCTGAAGGCGCGCGAGCGCATCGCCATGGTCATCGCACGCGAGAGCGGGCAACCCATCGAGCGGGTGCGTGAGGATATCGAGCGCGACAAGTGGATGTCCGCCGAGGAGGCCGTCGAGTACGGCCTGGTGTCACGCATCATCGTGCGGCGGGATGAACTGTCTCAGACGCCTTCGATCATGAAGACCCGATAGTCGGAACCCTTCAGCCGGTGCTCCTTCGCTTCGCTGTACAACGGGCTGTTGTACCAGGCGAGGGCTTCGTCCTTGCTGGGAAAGCTGAGGATCACCGAACCTTCGATGGGACTACCTTCCAACGTCTGGATGTCCCCGTAGAAGGCCAGGGGCGTCAGGGGATGACCTTCACCCGCATGGCGGGCTTTCTCGGCGTAGATCGCCATTTCCTTCGGGTCGGTAGTGCGTTCACGGGTGAAGACGACGTAGGTTGTCATGACTCGATTCCTGAAAAACCGTGGGACGGAGAGCTGGCCGTGCACGTCGCACGGCCAGCCGAAATAGCCTTACCAGGGAAGCGTCTTGCCGAGATAGGTGAAACTTCCCGTGGGGCCTTCCGCACCGATCAGTGCCATGCCGACGCTGCTCTTCGCGCCGGTCGGCACGTCGATTTCGCCGTGACCGCCGTTCATGTCGGTCTGCACGTAGCCCGGATGAATGGCGTTGACCTTGATCGGCGTGTCGCGCAGTTCATAGGCCAGATGCACGGTCCACGAGTTGATCGCGCTTTTGGAAGCGTCGTAAGCCGGCAGCTTGAAGTTGTAGATCGGCGAATTCGGATCGACATGCAGGGTGATCGAGCCCAACTGGCTCGACACGTTGACGATGCGCGCCGCCGGTGCCGCCTTCAGCAGGGGAAGGAAGGCCTGCGTCACTTCGACCACGGCGAACAGGTTGGTGTCGAAGGTTTCGCGCCAGGCGGCCAGCGTCTGTTCCGACGGCGCCTTGCCCATGTCGTCGACGAGGATGCCGGCGTTGTTCACCAGGATATCGAGTTTGCCAAAACGCGAGGTCACGTCGGCGACTGCCTTCGTGATGCTGTCGCCGCTGGTGACGTCGAGCACGACCGACTCGACGGGCAGACCCTCGGCCTTGAGCTTGTCCGCCGCTGCCTTGGCGCGACCGGCGTCACGGCCCGCGAGAAGCGTGGTCACACCGGCCTCGGCCAGCTGACGAACCGTTTCCAGACCGATGCCGCGTGTGGCGCCCGTAACGAGGGCAACTTTCTGTGTAGCGTTCATGGCGTGTCCCTATCGAGAAATGGCGATACAGCCCGGAATGGCCGGGCGCTGGGTATCGACATAGGGATGCCTTAGCTGGAGATAAAGGGGGTGGTCGACTGGCAGCGCAACGCGATGGACGTTACGCTCGGCCAGAATCGGAGTCAAAGTCGCGATGAGTCAGACCTTGCTCGCCCTGCTTCTGCTCGCCAGCCCGGACACGGCGGTGGTGGATTGCGGTGTTGCTGCGCATAAGGCAGAGATCGCACAGACCATGCTGAGTGTGAGGCGACCGGTGCCTGTCGAAGCCACGGTGGGCGAATTCCCCACGGCGGAAGGAACGCATGAATGCGTTCGGGTGACGTTTTCGCTGACCCCTTGGGGAACGATGTATCGGCTTCGTTTTGTCGAGACATCGGGCAACGCCGCCTTCGAACTGGCGGCGAGGCGTGCGATCGACAGGTACAAATTCGAAGGGTCCGTTCCTGGCATCTTCGAGACGAAGACCCTCGTCCTGCATGGCATCGACAACAAGAAGCCCGCGGATTGATAACCGGATATCAGCGCATGCCTTCGCTAGATGCACGCAGCGCAACCTGTCCGGGCGCGGCGACTGACTCGGCACCGGGGCGAACCGGTGTAATGCCGGCGCGCGGCGGGAGGTTCGAGGGAAGTTGGACGTTCCACGCCAGTCCGAAGTATTCCAGCACCTGGATGAAGCGGTAACCCAGATCGATCTGGCCCGGGTACAGCCCATGACGTGCCGAGCCGGGAAACGCATGATGGTTGTTGTGCCAGCTCTCGCCCATCGTCGGGATAGCGGCAAGGGGAACGTCGTGCGCCTGGATGCCGGCATGATCGACTGTCCAGCTCTGCGGTCCACGCGTGTGGGCAAAGTAAGAGATGAACCAGTGCATGGTGGTGCATGCCGCGACCCGGACGAAGACGCCCCAAACCACCCACGGCCAGCCGCCGAAGTAATACAACACCAGCGCTAGCGGGATCTGGTGGAACTTCCATGTCCGCTCGAGAAACCGGAGGAAGGGATCGTCGGCGATGCCCGGACCGGGATCGAATCCCGGCGGATTGTCCAGAACGAGGCGGCAGTGAAGATTCCACCAGCCGTCCTTGAGCAGGCCATGCCGATGGGCCAGGAAGTCATGGCACGCCGGCTGGCGCTGCGCCCAGTCGCGCATGTCATGGGTGCGAATGGTCCAGAGCGGGCCGCCCATGCCCACAAGCGCTCCCATCCACGCCAGCAGACGCTCCAGCCATTTCGGGCAGGCGAAGCTTCGGTGCACGAGACGGCGATGAAAACCTACCGAATGGCCGCTGCATAGGGTGACCGCCGAGAGGATCAGGAAAACCCCCAGTGCACTCCAGCTGACGTAGAAAGGCGCGAGCACGACCGCGGCAGTGAGCAT
Source organism: Luteibacter sp. P4_D7_3 (assembly GCF_056401735.1). Classification (NCBI taxonomy): domain Bacteria; kingdom Pseudomonadati; phylum Pseudomonadota; class Gammaproteobacteria; order Lysobacterales; family Rhodanobacteraceae; genus Luteibacter; species Luteibacter sp. P4_D7_3. The sequence continues at coordinate 10,977 of NZ_JBFUIT010000018.1, read as the reverse complement.
GCTTCCGTTCCACAGCGAGCGGATCGGGTCCCAACGCACGTGGCCGTGTATGGGATTGACGCCGGGACCGAGGATAAGCGAGTTGACCTTGTAGGGATCGCGTTGGGCAATGTCTTCGATCATGGGGGCGTCCGTTCTGAGGTGGCAGGAAGGTCTTTCTGAAAGCAGCGTCTAAGTCGCGAGGAGGCTCACTACGGTGACCAACAGAACCATCGGCGCCAACATCAGCGAGAACGACAAGCAGACGAGGCGCAGGTACGCCAGAACGTGGCCCAACGTCGGTCGTGCGGAGGCTGTCGGTGCGAATCGGGTGCGTAGTTCGTCTATCGGAAGCGTGAGCACATGGCTCGACGGCGGCAGTCCGTAGAGCGACGTGCCGTGACGACCACGCAGGAAAGCGGCGAAGGTACGTCCAGGCAGAAAGATGGCTCCCAGGCCCACCAGCGGCAGACAGAACGCCGTCGCGCCAGCATGGGGAAAGCGTCCTGCGGCAAACTCCCAGGCGGCCATCTGCATTTCACCCGCAGGAGTGAGGGGGAAGCCCGTGAGTGCGTGATGTAAGTCGTGCCGGGCAAGCGCGGTGCGGCGCCAGGCGAAGTTGGGCAAACGTACGTGCAACAGGCCGTCGCCGAGATACCAGGTCTCATCCATGATGGCTCGGTTCCAGGACGCCGCTGTAGCGAATCACTTCACCGAGAACCGGCACCGCGAAGGCGACGTGGAATCGGTAGTGGCCACCTTCGATGCGCTTATAGGCCGTCGAACGAGGGATCATCCACAACGGGATACGCATGCCGCGCAGGCTTGCGCGCATCACGCGCCAGTACCACCCGCCGTCGATCACGTCGACGGCCAACGCGAGCTCGAGCGTACCGGTCTTCTCAACCCAGTAACCCTCCGGCCAGTGACCGACGGGAACGAAGGTCGAGCGAAGATCATGGGTGTCGTCGAAGCACCGATTCCACGACAGCTTCTTCGCGTCATGGCGGATCGTAACGGTCAGGCGATGCTTGCCTGCGGTATCTGGCATACCGAGCTTGCGCGCCATATGGCGTCCGAACGCACTGGCCACGGCACTCTCGCCGAAGCGCAGATCCACGGTGCCATGCAACTGACTGTCCTGGCCATGTAGCGTCTGAAGCAAGGGATGGAGCTCGCCGAATCCGGCGCCAAACCAGTCCGCGACCGCATGGGTGCCCTCTGTTCCGACCGCTGTGCTCATGACCGCCCCCTTTTTGGCGATGGAAAGACTCCGTCCTATGCGCTAACATACACACTAGTTAACTAAATAGCTAATTAGTTATGAAGATTGATGCGACCTTCGAGGCCCTGGGCTCCACCACGCGACGGAAGATCCTCGCCTATCTGTCCGAGGCCACGCTGACGGCCGGTGAGATTGCCGACCGCTTCGACATGAGCAAGCCGGCGTTATCCAAGCACCTGAAGATTCTCGAGAACGCGGGCATGGTCCGCAGCGAGAAGAAAGGCCAGTTCGTTCATTACAGTCTGGCCGACGAGAACATGCTGGCAACCCTGCACAGCTTCCTGACCACCTTCTGTCCCGTGGGTGGACCCCTGAAGCGAGAGAGCGCGGCGATTGCCAGGAACAAGCGCAAGACCGACTGACACAAGGAAGGCTCATGCAGGAAATAGACAACGCGATCTATGACCGGGTCGCCACCACGTGGTGGGACCAGGACGGCTTCATGTCGTTATTGCGCACATCGGTCAATCCGCCGCGGTATGCGTACTTTCGCGAGGCGCTGGTCTCGCGTCTTGGCCGGGACCCTAAAGGACTCCGTGTCCTTGACGTGGGTTGTGGCGGTGGCCTGCTGTCGGAAGAATTCGCCGCCATGGGTTGCGACGTCACCGGCATCGATCAATCCCTGCCGACACTGGCCGCCGCTCGCCAGCATGCCGACGCGTCGGGTTTACCCATCCGCTATCTCGAAGGCAGTGCCGAACAGCTGGCGTTTGAGGCGGGAACGTTCGACATCGTCTGCTGCTGCGATGTGCTCGAGCACGTGGACAACCCCGATGCCGTCATTGGCGAGATATCGCGCGTGCTGAAGCCCGGCGGGGTTTTCTTCTTCGACACGATCAATCGCACGTTCAAGAGCAAGCTCGTCGCGATCAAGCTCGCGCAGGACTGGCGTCTGACCCGGCTCATTCCGCGGGATGTGCACGTGTGGGAGAAATTCATACGACCGAGTGAGCTCGTTGAGCTCCTCGATCGCCATGGCATGCCGGGGTCTGAGCTCGCCGGACTCTCGCCGGCGATGAATCCATTCACCGCCCTCGGTGCGCTGATCCGGAACAAGCTGGGAACGATGACGTTTGCGGAGCTGGGTGAGCGGGTCAAGCTCAAGCAGAGCAAGGACCTCTCCATTTCCTATATGGGCTTTGCCGTGCGCTCTGCCGCGGCGTAAACATCGGCGGGCCTTCACCCACGGTTGGCCCGCCATGCACTCATACCGAGAGCTGTTTCATCAGCACCGCTGCGGCTTCCGATGACGAGGCCGGGTTCTGGCCGGTGATCAGCAGGCCGTCGGTGACGACATACGAGCCCCAGTCCGGCCCCTTCGAGTAAATGCCGCCCTTGGCCTTGAGTTCGTCCTCGACAAGGAAAGGCACGATCTCGGTGAGGCCCACGCCGGCTTCCTCCGTGTTGGTGAAGCCGGTGACCTGCTTGCCTTCGACCAGCGGCCTGCCGCTCGATGCCTTCACGTGGCGAAGCACGCCCGGCGCGTGACAGACCAGCGCGACCGGCTTGCCGGCTTCGATGAACGACTCGATCAGCGCGATGGAATGCTTGTCTTCGGCGAGATCCCACAGCGGGCCGTGGCCACCCGGATAGAACACGGTGTCGAAGTCGGCCTGCGACACGCTGTCCAGCCGCACGGTGTTGGCGAGCTGGGCATTCGCCGCCGCGTCCGCTTCGAAACGACGGGTGACGTCGGTCTGAAAAGACGGCTCGTTGCTCTTCGGATCCAGCGGCGGTTGGCCGCCCTTGGGCGAGGCCAGAACGATCTCGGCGCCAGCGTCTTTGAACGTGTAATAGGGCGCGGCCAGCTCTTCGAGCCAGAAGCCCGTCTTACGACCGGTGTTGCCGAGTTCGTCGTGCGAGGTCAGAACGATGAGGACTTTCATGGTGGTTCTCCTGGTGGTGATTGTTGAAGTAGACCAGTCGTCTACAGCACAGGTAAAAAAATAAGCACCGCTCGCCTGTCAGGGCGAAAGGTTGAGGATCTGGCGCGTGGTCTTCATCGCCGTGTGGAAAGGCTCGGTGTTGCGGACGATCTTCACCATGACGCTCGCGCCTAGCCACAACTGGTACAAGCTTTGCGCGACATCTGCCGGCGCTTCGTCGACCGCTAACGAGCCGTCGTCCAACCCGGCTTCGATCGCACCTGCAAGCTGCCCGATGATTCCCGAGGTGCCGCGCTTAAGCGACGCGCGCATGGCTTCGGACAGGTCCGCGACCTCCGCGCCCAGCTTCACGGCAAGGCATTTGCCCTGGCAGTCCTGGAAGGATTGGTTGTCCTGCCAGGCCTGGAAGTAGTTCTCGAGTCGACGCGACATCGGGCCGCCTGCCTGACGCAGCGTCCGGTCCATGTCGGCCAGGTAATCCTCGAAGTAGTCCTCCAGCAGCGCTTCGCCGAAGGCTTCTTTCGAACCGAAGTAGTGATAGAACGAGCCCTTCGGCACGCCGGCGGCGGTGAGAATCTCGTTGAGACCGACGGCAGAAAAGCCCTTGCCGCCCATGATCCGCTGGCCAGTGGCCAGGATCTTGTCGCGGACATCGGACGATTCGGTGGGGGCGATAACGGGGCTCATGGGGTGAACTATAGACGCAATTAGACCGGTCGTCTACTGCAATCTTTCCCAGTCGCTGACGATGACGGAATGACCCTGGAACGGTCATTCACCAAGACAGCAATCTTCTGCAATTCTGGCCCTTAATGTCGCTTCATAGTGCCTTTGTCATCCAACCTCCAGGGGAATTCCATGAGTGAGACCGAAGTTAACGCGCCACATGACGCCCCACGCCGCAAGTTCGTCACCTCGGCGGGCCTGACGGCCGGCGCCCTCGTCGCTGGCGGCGCATCTGTCGTCCAAGGCGCCATGGCCGCGCCTGCTCCAGCCCCTTCGAAGTCCGCTGCCGGAGCGCACCGGGCCGAGTCGTCGACCGTTGTCACCAAGGACGGCGTCGAGATCTTCTTTAAAGACTGGGGCCCGAAGGACGCACAGCCCATCGTGTTCCACCACGGCTGGCCCTTGTCGGCGGACGACTGGGACGCGCAGATGCTCTTTTTCGTCGGGCACGGCTATCGCGTCATCGCGCACGATCGGCGCGGACACGGCCGTTCGCAGCAGGTGAGCGATGGGCACGACATGGATCACTACGCAGCCGATGCGTGGGCCGTCGTCGAGCACCTGAACCTGAAGAACGCCGTGCACATCGGTCACTCCACCGGTGGTGGCGAAGTCGCCCGCTACGTGGCGAACTACGGCCAACCGAACGGTCGCGTGGCCAAGGCCGTCCTGGTAAGCGCGGTGCCTCCGCTGATGCTGAAGACCGCGGCGAATCCGGGCGGCACACCGCTCGACGTGTTCGATGGATTCCGCAAGGCCCTGGCTGAAAATCGCGCGCAGTTTTACTTCGACGTTGCCTCAGGCCCCTTCTACGGCTTCAATCGGGCGGGTGCCAAGGTGTCCCAGGGCATTGTCCAGAACTGGTGGCGTCAGGGCATGATCGGTGCTGCGAAGGCGCACTACGACGGCATCAAGGCTTTTTCCGAAACCGACCAGACGGAAGATCTCAAGAAGTTCACCGTCCCGACCTTCGTCATGCATGGCGATGACGACCAGGTAGTCCCTTACAAGGATGCCGGTGTGCTCTCAGCAAAGCTCATCAAGGGCGCGAAGCTGAAGATTTATCCGGGTTACCCGCACGGCATGCTGACCGTGCACGCCGATGAACTTAACAACGACATTCTCGAGTTCATCAAGAGCTGACTTGCGGTTCAATTTCCGGTCGGGGCGCAACGCCCGACCGGACGTCGGATGCCGTATCAGCCGCCCGGCCGGCAAACAAACTGGTGCTTGATCGCATCGTAAGCATCCAGATGGCTGTCGAAGATCCGCTCGCCCGCGACATAGCTCAGGCTACAGGCGAGCTTGCCGGTGCCGTTTGTCCGGATGCTTCGCTGGCGAACGAGGCCGTGGTCCGTATGCATAACGATGTCGTATTCCAGGGCCCGGTAGCCGTCCCAGGTGACTTCGACCGGCGGCGAGACGTCGAGCGTCATGTTCTTCAGGCTGGCAAACGCACGCTCACTCTTGACGACCACGTTTATCCCGGCTTCCAGCGTCACGGAGGATGAGTTTCCCTCCTTGATGGCGATCAGGTTCGCGGCGGATTGCTTGTTGACGGTCAAAACGGCCCTGCTCGTTACCATGTTCCCGGCTACCGCCCGTGACACAGGAAGCGCCGTCCAGCCTGCGGGCCACGTGAGGCTGGGTGCAGGCATGGGATCGTGGCTTGCTTCCCAGGCCAGCGTCATGACACTGGGAAGGGTCACGACCACGGTCAACGTGACGATGCCGGCGATGCGATAGCGTGAGCCGACGAGAACGCTGATGAACGTCACGATGGCGGGTATGAGCAGGACCACGCCGGCGGCCGCGGCAACTACGAGCGGCATGCGGGACGGCGTCGGTAGCAATGTGGCGAACCGCCACCATGCAAGGAGCATCAGCGCCACGGCCGCCGCGATATAGGCGAGCCACGGCATGTCTTTCCCGCCGCTGACCGTTGTCGGCGCGGTTGTCGGCGCGCCCAGCGGTGACGTTGGCGGAAGGTAAGGCGACGCCGGTGGCAGATCCGGTTGCGGCTCGTTCGTCATGTTTTCTTCCGGCATCACGGGCAGTCCAGCTGAAAGCCGTGCCGGGGCGGCTACGGGTCATCAGGGAAACAAAAAAAAGCCCTCGAAACCGAGGGCGATCTGGGTAGAGCTCTATTCGTCGCCTTTGGGGCGGTAAATCCGCCCCGGACTCTTGTTGTAGATAGGCGTGGGCCCGTTTCCATTCAAGCCGTAGCTTGTCGTGAAACGAGCCGTGTGCGACGGATCAATAGTCGTACGTTACGCCGAAGCGGAAGTAGCGAGGCGTCTCGAACGCGATAGGCACGTTGTAGGTCGGCTCCGGCGCGTCAGTCGTACCGAGGTACGGATCCGACTGGGTCTTCTTCTGCTCATTGAACAGATTGAAGACATCGATCGAGAGGCCGAGCTTGCCGTCGGCAAATGCCGGGCGATAGGCGAGCGAAGCCGAGACGACGTGCGTGATCGGATTGCGGCCCACGGCACCCGGCGGCGATGGCTCACCACCACACCAGTGGTAGGACTCAACGCCATAGCCAGCGTCGATCTGGTCGGGGCCGAAGCCGCCGTAGCAATTACGCGGTGCACCGGAAACGATGGCGATGTTGCCCGAGACCTGCCATTCCGGCGTGATCTCGTAGGCACCGTAAGCCTTCAGTGCGTGCGTATGATCGTTCGCGAGCTTGCCGTTCGAATACACCATCAGCGGGGCGTTATCCCACGCCTGCGTGACCGACGGGTCGCTACGCGTACCGGCGTCGGAATCGGTCTGGCCTTCGCTGTTGCCGTAAAGCTTCGAGTATACGTAGCTGACGTTACCCCACCACTTGCCGTCGCCCTTCTCGCGCTGCAGATGCAGCTCGAGCGCGTAGTAGTGGCGCTTGAGCTGCGGGAAACCGAGCTCGTCGTTGGTGGCGCGGACACTGTCGTAACCACCGGCCGCGTTTGGCGCCAGGAACGTGTTGGCACGACCCGGGTTGAACAGATAGCAACTGACGCCGGCCTGGCTCAGGTCAACGGCGGAACCGCTGGCGGTGAACAGCTGCTGCAACTGTCCCGCCGGGTTGTCGCCCGTATCGCAATAGTCATCGATCGCATTGCCGAGCTTGCGATAGGTCGCCTTGGCGCCGTAGACCCAGTTCTCGCCCCATGTCTTATCGAAGCCCGCGATGTACTCGTCCTGGTACTCCGACTTCAGGCCCTTCGCGCTGACCACGGTCGGATCCTTCGGCTGGCCGTATTCGTTGTTGGGCGAGTACGGCTGACCCGGGCCGTTGACCGTATTGAGCGGCGTCAGACCGAGCGGATAGCCGTTGGACGGATCGATACCCGTGTACGAAAAGTACGTGTTGGTCTGCGTGGAAGACGACGCACCGCGAAGCGCGGGAGCCAGCGGCAGTGCGAGGAAGTAACGCCCCGCGTTGCCGTAGACCTTGAACGTGCTGTCGCCGTAGACATCCCAGGTGCCACCCAGGCGCGGCGCCCACTGCGGCTTGGTCTGGGTGATGTAGGCCACGCCATTGCCGTTGTAGTTGGTGAACTGGTCGTTACGGATACCGAGTGACAGCTTGACGGTATCCGATACCTGCCACTGGTCCTGTACGTACTGCGCGCGCTGACGCACGCGCACCGAGGCGGCGGTCAACTGACGGTACTGGGAAACGTAGTACGGCGTACCGACCGGCGCGTCGACGGCACCGCCTGCGATGGAGCCACCGTTAGCGACCGTGTCGTAGCTCCACTCATAGCCGGCGTTGTTATAGACCTTGTCGCCGTCGTTCAGATCCCGGCTGTTCTGATTGTCGATACCGACCGAAAGGGTGTGATCGCCGAGCACGTAAGAGAGGTCGACGCGGTAGTTCGACACCTTGCTTTCATGGGCCGGGTCGCTGATGGTGGTCAGGTTCTGCGCGTTGGTGATGCCTTGCGGGAAGCCTGGCGTCAGAGCCGGATCCTGATTTCTGGCACCAAGAATGGGAATCAGGTTCGGATCGGTGGTACCGGTCTGCGTGAACAGCTTCGTGTCCTGCTTACCGTACTGGGCGGTCAAGGTCAGGCTGTCCGTTATGTAGCTCGTGTACTTCGCGATCCACATCGTCTGCTTGGTGCTGGTCGCGGTATCCGGCGCGATGAAATCGCCATCCTGGCGCGTGTCGTTATCGAACGTGTACACCTGGCCGGTGTAGTCGTGCTTTTCGCTGGCAGCGGTCAATTCAAGCAGATTGCTATCGTTGATATTCCAGTCGAACTTGGCGTAGATCTTCGGATCTTTGTAGGTCTGCACGTAGTTCTTGTTCGACGAGGCGATCTGGACGTTATCGCCCTTGGTCTTCTCACCTTCCACCGCGATGAAGGCAAACAACGTGTCCTTGATCAGCGGGCCACCTGCGTAGGCCGAGTAGATGGCGTCCCAGCTCTTGTTGAGGTTGCGATAGCGGTAGGTCTGTCCATCGAGAGACGAGCTACCCGGGTATTTGGCGTTGATCGGAGAGGCGTAGGAGAAATCCGGAGTCCAGAGGATCTGACCGCCGAAATGGAATTCGTTGGTGCCGCGACGGCCGACGATACTGATCACGCCACCGTCCGAGCGACCGTACTGTGCACCGTAACCGCCGGTCAGGATTTCCTGCTGGTCGATGGCACCGTATGGCAGGGTCATGCCACCGTAACCCGCGATCGGATCGGTGGTGTTCATGCCGTTGATGTAATACGCGTTCTCGGTCACCGAAGAGCCGCCGAACGAGACCAGGGCTTTGCCGGTCGGGCTCTGGAAGCCGGTGCCGRTTGCACCCTGCGACACGCCCGGTGCCAACAGGGCAATCGCTTCAGCCGAACGTGCCAGCGGCAACTGCTTGAGCTGGGACTGGGTGATCACGGTGCGCGAGTCGAACGTGGAAACGTCGATCGGCGGCAACGCGTTGCCGACAACGGTCACACCCTCAAGGTTAGCGGCATTCTGTGCGCTGGCAGCGGCGGCAGCAAATGACACATCGGTACCGGCGTTAACGCGCAGCTCGACATTGTCACGCGAATCGACGGTGGTCCCGCCCTTGACCAGGCTGACTTTGTAAGTGCCCAGCGGCAGGTTTGCGAAGCTGTAACGACCGGCTGCGTTGACCGTGGTGGTACGAGTCACACCCGAGCCGCTGGTGATCTGAACGGTGTCGCCGGCTTCGGCTGAACCGAACAGGCTACCCGTGGTGGCCTGGGCGAAAACGCTGCCGGTGAGACCCATGCCCACCGCGAGCGCGAGGGCCAAAGACGAACGACGCAGGACCGATGCCTGCCCGATAGTGCCAACAATCATTCCGTGTCTCCCCTGATCGACCCTCGAAGGGCCAAAGAAAGCAATAAAGTCCGGCCAATGGCCAGGACTAAGTGATTTCACATTTACCCCGGCCAGAAGGCCAACAGCGACAGACTCCTCCAAAGCCGATCGCTGGCCCCGCCGTGTACTCGTCAACTCTCAACAAGTACCGACCCGAACCTGCCTAACTAACGAAACGTTCAGTTCGGTGTGGCCGGAGTTCGAACATATGCCCGACGTTAGCTAAGTGTCAACACGTTGTTGCGTTTTTGAAATGACATCGTCTTCACAATTCATCGCAAGCAATTTCGCAATGAGCCGCAAGCACTTACGAACACGCCGCACGATGCGATCATTCCTAACTGAAAGGTGTTCTTGCCTTCACCATTCTCCGCGATCGGTAGCATTTGCAAGGACTGAGAAAGACCAGATCGCGTTTTCACAGCGCCAAGCCGGACCGACACAGCGTTAGCGAGGTCTGCCGAATATGGGCATCTGCGAAGCAATGTATTTCAGCCCAACTATGCCACCTGCACCCGCTTCCGAATGATGTCCGCAAGCACGCCCTGCCCACGCATGCGCGTCGCAAAGTTCGAGTCGTAATCCTTCCCGCCATTCATCTGCTGAATCAGGCTGATGATGTGCGAGGCGCGACCTGGGTATTGCACTTCAAGCCACTCAAGAGACAGCTGCTTGAGCGCGGGAATAACCGGCGCAACCAGAACACCCACTGGCCCGCCCGCCTTGGTCAACGTCTCCACGGCCTTCATGCGCCGATGTGGTGCGCTCGCGCGCGACTCGAGCGAGCTTGATGCTCGAAAGTTGCACCCTCCCCGCCCGGCCATCAGATATTACGATCTAAATCGTAGATTCATTTTTTTTAGCAGACGCAGCAACCCCATCCGCGCTCAAGCGCACTCATGCGCTCAGAGTCGTGGCCTTCGAATACGAGCACCCGCATCCGCGCCGATGGCGTGATACCCGAACCTACTTAACTTAAACGATTGCTGACCCTGTCGGACGAGGCCGCCTCGTTATTTCCGGCCCAACCGATTCTTTCATACAGAGCTCGATACGAATGATGAAGTCCACTGCAGACGTTCCGGATGGTTGGGTTATGCCTGTTGCATCCACGATGAACGAGCACGAAATTTCCTCGACGACGACGGTGGCCCCAGCCACCCGCGCCGAACGCATATCCAGCATCGATGTGCTTCGTGGATTCGCATTGCTGGGCATCTTGGTTATGAACATCGACAGCTTCGGCGACGTGCAGGCGGCACACGACATTCCCTTCGGCACGTCACTGGGTGCCTTTGCGGGCTCGTACGCGCACTGGAACCTGGCGTTGTTCTACATAAAGTGGCTGTTCTTCGAGGGAAAGATGCGCGCCATGTTCTCGATGTTGTTCGGTGCCGGCGTTGTCTTGCTAACCAGTCGAGCCGAGAAGCGCGGTGCAGGTGGCATGGCAGCGGATATCTACACGCGAAGGAACATCGTGCTCGTGCTGTTCGGGCTGATCCACGGTTGCTTCATCTGGGAGGGGGATATCCTTTTCGACTACGGATTGGTTGCCTTGCTTCTTCTGTATCCATTGCGGAAAGCGCGGCCAAGGGTATTGCTCGCGTTGGTAGCCATATCGTCCTTGTTGAGTACCTTTTCGTACGAGTCCTACTTCCATATCGCGCAGAATATGCTCTTGTCCCGTCAAGCTGCAGCCGTCGCGACGAAGGAACAGCGGCATCAGCCGGTCAGTGCTGCGGAGCGCTCCGTGCAGAAGAGAAG
>NZ_JBFUIT010000017.1:0-31489 GCF_056401735.1 Luteibacter sp. P4_D7_3 | reverse complement strand
GTTTCGAGCACGCCCCCTTACGCGAACACCTCTCCCGCGGGCAGGAGAAGTTGTGTGCCCTGGCGTGCCTTCTTGGTCAGGCCTCGCTGCACGCCGAAATCCGCGGAGAGTGGCCTGTCGTCTGCCTTGACGACCTTGCATCCGAGCTCGATCGTACCCATCAAGAGTGGGTAGTCGCGCAGCTTCTAGGCCGCGACGTTCAGGTCTTCGTGACGGGAACCGAGATTCCGTCCGCCCTCATCGAGCAGCCAGTGACTGTGTTCCACGTGGAACAGGGTGTCGTCTCGGCTTTGCTATAATCGATTGACTGTCCCGGGCCCTTCCGCGCCGCCCGGGACCGAAACCTGCGCCATCACCAGGCATCGCATGAACGAACCTCTCGATCCGACCAATTCGAACGCCTACGACTCCGGCAGCATCAAGGTCCTCAAGGGACTGGATGCCGTCCGTAAGCGCCCCGGCATGTACATCGGCGACACCGACGATGGCACCGGTCTGCATCACATGGTCTTCGAAGTCGTCGATAACGCCATCGACGAGGCCCTGGCCGGTTACTGCGACTACGTCACGGTCATCATCCACCAGGACGGTTCGGTCAGCGTGGCCGACAACGGCCGTGGCATTCCCGTGGAAACCCATCCGGAAGAGGGCAGGTCGACGGCGGAAGTCGTCATGACCGTGCTCCACGCCGGCGGCAAGTTCGACGCGAACTCGTACAAAGTCTCAGGCGGCCTGCATGGCGTCGGCGTCTCCGTGGTCAACGCGCTCAGCGAAAAGCTGTGGCTGACGATCTGGCGCGACGGCAAGGAAAACCGCCAGGAATACGCCCACGGCGACCCGGTGGCCCCGATTTCCGTGTTCGGCGACACCAACCGCCGCGGCACGATGGTTCGGTTCCTGCCTAGCCACCTGACGTTCACCAACAACATCGAGTTCCACTACGACATCCTGGCGAAGCGCCTGCGCGAGCTGGCGTTCCTCAACTCCGGCGTCACGATCGAGCTGGTGGATGAGCGCAACGAGCGCAAGGACATCTTCGCGTACGAGGGCGGCATCAAGTCCTTCGTGCAGCATCTGTCCGCGCTGAAGAACCCGCTGCACCCGAACGTGATCAGCTTCAGCTCCGAGAGCGAAGGCATCACGGTCGAAGTCGCCATGCAGTGGACGGACGCGTACCAGGAAACGATGTTCTGCTTCACCAACAACATCCCTCAGCGCGATGGCGGCACCCATCTCACCGGTTTCCGCGCGGCGCTTACCCGCACGCTGCAGAACTACATCGAGAAGGAAGGCCTGGCCAAGAACGCCAAGGTCGCCCTGTCTGGCGACGACATGCGCGAAGGCATGATCGCGGTGCTGTCGGTGAAGGTGCCTGACCCCAAGTTCTCCTCGCAGACCAAGGACAAACTGGTCTCCAGCGAAGTGAAGACCGCGGTCGAGCAAGTCATCAACGACAAGCTGGCCACGTTCCTGCTGGAGCATCCGGGCGAGAGCAAGGCCATTGCCGGCAAGGCCGTGGACGCTGCCCGCGCCCGCGACGCGGCTCGCAAGGCCCGCGAAATGACCCGCCGCAAGGGTGCGCTGGATATCGCCGGCTTGCCCGGCAAGCTCGCCGACTGCCAGGAGAAGGATCCGGCGCTGTCCGAGCTGTTCCTGGTCGAGGGTGACTCCGCAGGTGGCTCGGCCAAGCAGGGTCGTAACCGTCGCACCCAGGCCGTGCTTCCGTTGAAGGGCAAGATCCTCAACGTCGAGAAGGCTCGCTTCGACAAGATGATCTCGTCTGCTGAAGTCGGCACGCTGATCACCGCGCTGGGCACGGGCATCGGCAAGGACGAATACAACCCGGACAAGCTGCGCTACCACCGCATCATCATCATGACCGATGCGGACGTGGACGGATCCCATATCCGCACGCTCCTGCTCACCTTCTTCTACCGCCAGATGCCCGAGCTGATCCAGCGCGGACACGTCTACATCGGCCTGCCGCCGCTGTACAAGGTGAAGCAGGGCAAGCAGGAGATGTACATCAAGGACGACGCCGTCCTCAACGACTACCTGATCTCCAGCGCGGTCGATAACGCGTCGCTGTTCCCGGAAGAGGGCGCGCCGGCCATTGGCGGCGAAGCGCTCGAAAAGCTGCTGCACGACTACCAGACCTCGCTCGACCAGATCGCCCGCCTGAGCCACCGCTTCGACGTGGCGTCGCTCACCGCGATGCTCGAGCACGCGCCAATGGCTGAAGCGGTCTGGACCGACGCTGCCCTGATGCAGGGCTGGCTGGACGGCCTGGCCAAGCGCCTCAGTGCAAGCGGCCTCGGTAAGCCGACCTACACGCTGCGTTTCCGYCCGGCGCTGAACGAGCAGGGCGCGGCAATCGAAGTCGAACGCATGCAGCACGGCCTGAGCCACATTTGGATCATGCCGCAGTCGTTCTTCGGCGGCATCGAGTTCCGGTCCATCCTGGCGATCTCGCAGCAACTGGCGGAACTGAAACTGCAGCCGGGTGCCGTGGTTCGCCGCGGAAACGCGTCGCGTGGGGTGCTTAACTTTGCCGACATCCGCACCTGGCTGCTGGACGAGGCGAAGAAGGGTCGTACCATCCAGCGATTCAAGGGTCTGGGCGAAATGAATCCGGAACAGCTGTGGGAAACCACGGTGAATCCGGAAACACGTCGCATGCTGCAGGTCGGTGTCGAAGACGCCGTGGCCGCCGATCAGATGTTCTCGATGCTCATGGGCGAGGCAGTGGAACCGCGCCGCGACTTCATCGAAGCGAATGCGCTGAAGGTGGCCAACCTCGACATCTAACGTCGACGCGCTACCGCACGTTAGTGCACAAAAAAGAGCACCCGGTTGCAACCTGCACCGGGTGCTTTTTTGTTCCATACGCCCGCGAATTGAACGTCCTGATGCTTGCGCCCAACCTCCGATAAGGTGGGCTGAAAACGACGTTTTCAAGGGCCAAAAGTTGGCCTAATTTCGTAAGCGCCAACATTCATATAACAAGTCATTGTTTTGACTCCACATTTTTGTGGCACTGCGACTTGTTCTTAGGAATAGAATCAGGTTAACCTCTGTAGTCCCCCGGAGCACGTCACTGTGCGACGACTCCTTCAACCGAGGTCAGTCAATGAAACAGGGTTCCTTGATCAAGATGGTGCTCGCATCCGCGATCGCCCTTTCCCTTGCCAGTGGTGCTGTCGTTGCCAAAGACGCCGCTCCCAAGGATAAGAAAGAAGCGCTGTATCCGAATGCGACCCGGACGGAACCCAAGCTCGACCTGAAGAGCGACAAGGACCAGAAGGCCCTGAACGAAGGTCTCGACGCTGCCAACAACGGCGACAAGGAAAAGGCGCAGCAGATCCTGCAGCCGCTGGCCGACGGTTCGGGCACGAGCAGCAAGTACGCGCAGGCGCTCGCCCTTCAGGGCCTCGCCAACATGAAATACAATGACGGCGACATCAAGGGCGCGATCACCACGCTCAAGCAGGCGCTGGACATCGGCGTGATGCCGAACGACACGTACTTCCAGCTGAAGTACATGTACACCCAGTTCCTCGTTGCCGACGAGCAGTACGCTCCGGCCCTGCAGTCGCTGCATGAGTGGCGCGACCAGGGTAAGAAGGAAACCGCCGACTCCTACGGTCTCGAAGGCAATATCGACTACCGTCTCGAGAAGTATCCGGAAGCGATCGCCGCCATCACCAAGGCGCAGTCGATGCCGGACGCGAAGCCGCAGGCTTCCTGGACCCAGATCCTCGCCGCCAGCTACGCCGAGACCGGCCAGGGCGACAAGGCTGCTGATCTCGCGTCGGCTGAGCTGGCGAAGAACCCGAACGACCCGACCGCCATGCAGAACGCCGCTTCCTCGCTGATCCAGGCGCAGAAGTATCCGGAAGCCATCGCGCTGCTCGAGAAAGGCCGCGCTGCCGGTGCGTTCCACAATGACGAGAACGGCGGCAAGCTCTATGTGAACCTCGCCAAGGTCTACCTGATCGACGGCCAGGAACATACCGAGCGCCAGGACGGTAACGCGAAGAAGGCAGAGGCCGTGCTCGCGGACGGTCTGGCCAAGGGCGCGATCAAGCCCTCCGCCGAGGTCTACAAGCTCCAGGGCGACGCCGCTATCACCGGTGGCGACGAGAGCGGTGCTCTCGCTGCGTACCAGAAGGCCGCCCCGCTCGCGACGGATGGTTCCGTCTCGCTGAGCGTGGCTCGCCTCCAGCTCCAGAAGAATCAATACGCCGCCGCTGAAAAGTCGGCGACGGATGCCATCAGCAAGGGCGTTCAGCATAAAGGCACTGCCTATATGGTGCGCGCGGAAGCCAAGCGTGGTCAGAAGAACAAGCAGGGTGCGATCGCGGACATGAAGCTCGCGGCTCAGGATCCTGAAACGTCTGCCAAGGCCAACGCCTGGTTGAGCAAGGCAGAGAACACTAAGTAAGCCTTTGTAAAGTACCAGAAGGGATGGTTTGGCACTGCCACGATTCTTCCCTTCAGGTGCTATACAAATGCCATATGCTGGTGTAATTTGCTTATCTTTCCGCTTGCAGAAACCAGCGTTTTCGGCATCTCAATCGCCGAACGCCGGAAGAGCAGTGCGGGTTCACTTCCGCTTGATTAGCTCTTGATAGTGACTGATGGCCTCAAGTAACGAATCAACCGGCCAAGCGCCGTTTAGTTGGGGGCGCACCAGCGCGTTGGCAGTCGCCATCGCTCTGCACTCGTTCGCCTTCCTGCTGCTGGTTGCGCCTATGGCGCCACCGAAGTCGCAGGAAAAGCAGAAAGAGAAGGTAGTTCAGGTCGACTTTATTGAACCGCCGCCGCCTCCCCCGCCTCCCCCGCCGCCGCCGCCGGAGCCCCCGAAGCAGCCGCCGCCGAAAATCGTGCAGATATCGAAGCCGCCCCCGACACCTCCGCCGCCGGCTCCGCCGCCGCCGGCAGTTGACGAGGCGAGTTCGAACCCCGTTCCGGCTCCGCCGCCGGCGCCTCCCGCGCCGCCTGCACCGCCGGCGGATATCGCGCCGAGTGAAAATCTGTCGTACCGTCAGCGTAACCCGCCGAAGTATCCGCCGCAGGCGGTTCGTCAGCGGCATGAAGGTACTGTGGTACTTCTGGTCCTCGTAGGTGTCGACGGTTCGCCGAAGGACATCAAGGTTGACCAGTCGAGCGGTTTCCGCGAATTGGACAAGGCAGCAGAAGACGCGGCCAGGAATTGGAAATTCAACCCGGGCAAGCGAGGCGGTGCTGCCGTCGAAGGCTATGCACGTGTCCCCGTTACGTTCAACCTAAACCAGCTGTAAGCCCCCACCGCTTACATCTATTAAGTTCACGCTTGACTTCCCAAGGGTAGCGTTATGTTGCAAGACACCTCCGCTCAGCCTGCTAATCCAGGTCAAAACTCCAATGCCGACGCCCTCAAGCAGATGGGCTTCGACCACCTGATTCACAACTTCGACTTCCTCGGTTGGATTGTGTTTGTGGTGCTGGTCGCGATGTCCGTGCTCTCGTGGTACTTCATCGTCGCCAACTTCATCCGTAACAGCATGGTGCGTTCGCGCGCCGACAAGGTTATCCAGGGCTTCTGGAACACCGCGTCGACGCAGGAAGCCATTCGTGTGCTCGAAGAGCAGCCGAAGGGCGAACCGTTCTCGAAGATCGCACTCGACGCCGCTTCGGCCGTCGCGCATCACCAGGCAGCTGCCGGTGGTCGCCTCGCCGAGACCCTGTCGCGTTCGGAATTCATCGATCGCGCCCTGCGCCAGGCCGTTGCTCGCGAGAGCCTGCGTCTGGAAGGCGGCCTGACCCTGCTCGCTACGGTCGGTTCGTCGGCACCGTTCATCGGTCTTCTCGGTACGGTGTGGGGTATCTACCACGCACTGATCGGTATCGCCGCCTCCGGTTCCGCGTCGATGGATAAGGTCGCTGGTCCCGTCGGTGAAGCTCTGATCATGACCGCGTTCGGTCTGTTCACCGCTATCCCGGCCGTGCTTGCGTACAACTTCTTCATGCGCTCGAACCGTCTGACCTACGCCCAGTTCGACGAATTCGCGCACGACCTGCACGACTTCTTCGCCACGGGTGCCCGCGTCGAAGGCTCGGGTCCGGTCGTCTCCGTCAAGAAGTGAGGAATTGACCCATGGCTATGAGTAGCGGGGGCAACAGTGGCGGTCCGATGTCGGAAATCAACGTCACGCCGCTCGTCGACGTGATGCTGGTTCTGCTGATCATCTTCATGATCACGGCTCCCCTGATGTCCCATAAGGTCCAGATCGATCTGCCGAAGGCTAATCCGAATGTTAAGGATGACACCCCGGTCGATCCGATGGACCTCGCGATCAAGCCGGACGGTACGTACTTCCTCAATGACGGCGAAGTCAGCGAGGCTGAGCTGAAGGCACAGTTCGCGGTTGCGGCGGCGAAGTCGCCGCAGCCGGAGCTCCAGATCCGTGCGGACCGCACCACGGAATACAAAGTGGTGAAGAAGGTCCTTGGCGACGCCAAGGATGCCGGCATGGTCCACGTCGGCTTCATGTCGACTGGTAAGGAGTAAACGAGATGGCTTTCAGCTCAGGTAACTCTGGTGGTCCCATGGCGGACATCAACGTCACGCCGCTCGTCGACGTGATGCTGGTGCTCCTGATCATCTTCATGATCACGGCTCCGATGCTGTCGCATAAGATCAAGATCGATCTTCCGCAGCCGAATCCGAATGTCGTCAACCCAGAGAATCCGCCGGATCCCGTCCGTCTGCAGATTCGCCAGGATGGCTCGCTCTATTGGAACGATACGCCGGTAGACGAACTGGGCCTCAAGGCTCAGATCGCGGTGATCGCCCAGCAGTCGAACCAGCCGGAACTGCAGATCGACGCCGATGACGCGGCTCAGTACGAGGTCGTGGCACGCGTGCTTTCCGACGCCAAGGGCCAGGGCCTGACCAAGATCGGTTTCGTTAACTCGAACTGATCGCGGTCGTCCGGTAAGAACGAAAAAACCCCGCTTCGGCGGGGTTTTTTTTGTTCCTTCTGTGGGAGCCGCTTCAGCGGCGATTGGGCGCGCGCCAAAACCAGGCCCGCTGCCGCGGGATCGCCGATGAATCGGCTCCTACAGGTAGAGGAGCACCCGGTTACGACAGGATGTTGATGTAGTTCTTGACGGTCTTGGCCAGCCCTTCGTACAGCGCCTCGCCGATGAGCGCATGCCCGATCGACACCTCAGCCAGCCCGGGAATGGCGGACTTGAAGGTACCCAGGTTCGCCTGGCTCAGGTCGTGACCCGCGTTCACCGCGAGGCCGGCCTTCTGCGCCCGCTGTGCGGTATCCACAAACGAAGCGAGTTCCTTCCGCGCGTCACCTTCGGCGAACGCTTCGGCATAAGGTCCGGTGTAAAGCTCGATGCGTTGCACGCCGATCGCGGCGGCCTCGGCGAAACCCTCGCCACCGGCGTCGACGAATACGCTGACGCGGCAGCCGAGTTCGCGGAAGGCGGCGACCAGGGGCTTCAGGACCTCGATGTCCTTCGTGAGATCGAAGCCGTGGTCCGAGGTGATCTGACCGTCGCCGTCCGGTACGAGCGTGACCTGGGTCGGTCGCACCTCGCGTGCGAGCTCGATGAGACCAGGGTAGGCACCGCGCGGGCCGGCGAACGGATTGCCCTCGATGTTGTATTCGACACGGCCGCGCAGCAGGCCAGCCAATGTACGCACATCACCCGGCGTGACGTGACGCATGTCCGGTCGCGGGTGCACGGTAAGTCCGCCACAACCGGCATCGATGCAGGTGTTGGCAGCCGTGGCGATATCCGGTTCATTGCCGCCGCGCGAATTGCGCAGCACGGCGATCTTGTTCAGGTTTACGCTGAGTAGGGTCATCGTTTATCCATAAAAAAACGCACGTCGCCATTGCGACGTGCGTAATGACTGTCGTCCCAGCATAACGCGCCAACTCCGTATGGCGCACGGCTCACCACACACACACTCACAGAACATCAGACACACCTGACTGAGAAAAGGTTCAAAGTGCATATGTGAAGACGCGGACCTTTCGTTCGCTTCCTCGCCAAGCCACCGCGGCGACGCATTCCGCGCCCGCATCGAGCGCTTCGACCCGCCAGGCGGATGCCGGCCCGATCTCACCCTGGAAAGCGACCGGTGTGGCGGCGCCGTTACCGAGTTCAAATGCCACCCGCTCCAGACCATACGAAAGGCCGCCGCCGTTTGCCTTGAGCACCGCCTCCTTAGCGGTCCACAGGCGAAGAAAGCCCTGGAGTTGCCCTTCGACGGGCAGCGCCTCGAGCATGCTGGTCTCATCGGGTGCGAAGAAACGCCTCGCCAGTTCCAGTGCCCTCGCTCGTGGGCGCACGCGCTCGATATCCACGCCGACTTCGAAACCCGCACCGCCGCGACCGATCGCGAACAAGGCCCTGTCCCCACTGTGCGACCAGTTGAAGCCGAGGCGGTCGAACGGTGCCGGAAAGCGAGGCTTGCCGTGTTCGCCCCGCTCGATCGCCGGCGCCTCCGTGCCGGCATAGGCGGCCAACAGCGAGACGAAGGGGAGCTCGCCGCTGCCCGATGACCATCGGGTCTGCCACACATGGATCTCATCGTCGGCAAGCGGCGGAACATCGAAAAGGGTGGAAGTCATTCACGCATGCTGCATCGTCGTCGCCCAAACCTGCAAGTATTCACCGGAGGCCCTAGAATCAGGGCCGTGCCGAACGGGGAGCACTTATCGTGATTGCAGGCTGGCTTCTGCTGCTGGTAGCGCTTGCTTACGTCGGCATGTTGTTCGCTATTGCCTACGCGGGCGACCGTCGTCCGCTCTACCCTCGTCAACCCAGGTTGCGACCGCTCGTCTACAGCCTGGCCCTGGCCGTCTATTGCTCGTCGTGGACCTTCTACGGCGCCGTCGGCACGGCGGCGCGCTCGGGCCTGGCCTACCTGCCCATCTACCTGGGTCCGTTGCTGCTGTTCGTTTTTGGCTTCGGCCTGCTCGAGCGCCTGGTGCTCGTCGCACGCCAACGCAACATCACTTCCATCGCCGACTTCATCGCGGCGCGCTTTGGTAAGTCGCACGGCCTCGCCGCCCTGGTCGCGGTGATCGCCGTCGTCGCCATCATTCCGTACATCGCCTTGCAGTTCAAAGCGGTCGCGATGTCCTTCGCCGTCCTCGGCGCCGGCAACTCCGCGTGGTGGTTCGGCGACACCGCGCTGTGGTGCGCCGCCCTGCTCGCTGTCTTTGMCATCCTGTTCGGCACGCGCAACATCGATGCCACCGAGCACCACCACGGGCTGATGCTGGCGGTGGCGGTAGAGTCGTTGGTGAAGCTGATCGCCTTCGTCGCCATCGGCGTCTACGCCTATCTGCACGGCCCGGGTCTCGCGCAGACGTTGCATGCCCCGGTGCTACAACTCGAAAAAGGCAGCATGCCGCCTGGCTTCGTCGCGCAGACCCTGTTGGCGTTCTGCGCCATGTTCTGCCTCCCACGGCAGTTCCAGATCGGCGTGGTGGAGTGCGAGGATCCGCGCGACCTGCGCAAGGCACGCTGGCTTTTCCCTCTTTACATGGTGTTGATCTCCGCGGCTGTCCTGCCCATCGTGAGCGCCGGACTGGGCCTGCCGCAGGTCACCCAGGGTCACGTGGACGCCTGGGTACTGAATCTCCCCATCGCGCTGGGCAACAACGGCATCGCACTCCTCGCCTTCGTCGGCGGATTCTCCGCGGCCACGGGCATGGTCATTGTCGCGGCGGTCGCACTGGCGACGATGATCAGCAACGATCTGGTGATGCCGGCACTGCTGCGCATACGTCGACTCGATCTCGAACGACGCGGTGATCTTTCGAGCATCGTGCTGCTCGTGCGCCGCGTGTCCATCGTCGCGCTCGCCGCGCTCGCCTACTTCTACTATCGCATCATCGCGAACGCCGAGAACCTCGCCGCCACCGGCCTTCTCTCCTTCGCGGCCGTGGCGCAGTTCGCACCCGCTATCGTTTCCGCCCTGTACTGGCGCGGCGCTAGTCGCGTCGGTGTGTATGTCGGATTGCTCGCGGGCTTCATCGTCTGGGCATACACCCTTCTGTTTCCCGCGATGACGCGCGCCGGCTGGATGAGCAGCGGCTGGGTCGACAACGGCCCGTTCGGCATGAGTTGGTTGAAGCCGAACGAACTGTTCCACCTCAGTGGATGGGAGCCGGTCACCCACGGCACGTTCTGGTCGCTACTCTTCAACGTCTCGTGTCTGATCTTTATCTCGCTGCGTTTCAGGCCCAGCGTGGCAGAGCGACTGCATGCCGCGCTCTTCGTCGACCCCTACGTGCGTAGCGTCACGGGCGCGGGCGACTGGAAGGGCCGTGTGACTGTGCGCGACCTCGGTACCATTGCTGGCCGTATCGTCGGCGAGCGCGTCACCACGCGCGCATTCAACGAATACGGTGAACGTCACGGCGTGACGCTCACCCCAACGGACTCGGCGGACCGGCCGCTGATCCAGTTTACCGAACGCCTGTTGGCCAGCGCGGTGGGTGCGGCAAGCGCACGGCGCATCCTCATGGGCGCGTTGTCCGGCACGGGGTTGGACATCGCCGAGGCCATGGCCTTGATGGATGAAGCGTCGCAGGAGCTTCGCTTCAATCGCGAGCTCCTGTCGACGACGCTGGAAAACGTATCGCAGGGGATCAGCGTGGTGGATGGCGACATGTGCCTCGTCGCATGGAACCGTCGCTACGTGGAGCTCTTCGACTATCCCGAAGGCATGGTGTACGTCGGCCTGCCCGTTGCCGACCTGATCCGGTGGAATGCGGAGCACGGTGAATGCGGGCCCGGCGAAGTGGATGAGCACGTCGGAAAACGCATTCGCTATATGCGTGCCGGATCACCGCACGTGTTCCAGCGTATTCGCCCGGATGGCACCGTGATCGAAATGCGCGGACGTGCGCTTCCTGGTGGCGGCTTCGTCACGACCTTTACCGACGTGACCGCCTACAAGTCCGTCGAGCAGGCACTTATCGATGCCAACGAAACACTCGAGCAGCGTGTGGAAGTGCGCACCGCCGAGCTGTCCGAAGCATTAACTGCCACGGCCATAGCGCGACGCGAAGCCGAAGCGGCGAATGCGTCGAAGACGCGGTTTCTCGCCGCGGCCAGTCACGACCTTCTGCAACCACTGAATGCGGCGCGCCTGTTCACTTCAGCCCTGCGTCAGCATCCCGGACTGGACAGCGATGCAGCGCAGCTAGCCGAACGCATCGATGCATCGTTCCGCGCCGCGGAAGATTTGCTCGACGCCCTGCTCGATGTATCGCGACTCGACGCGGGCAGCTACCGTCCGGAAGTCGCGCCATTCGCCCTTGCCGATCTGTTTGACTCGCTGCGCCAGCAGTTCGCCGTTGTCGCCGAACAACGTGGGTTGTCGCTGCATGTCGTGCCGACGACACTTTCGGTTCGATCGGACGCGCAACTGCTTCGTCGCATCGTCGCCAACTTCCTCTCCAACGCGCTGCGCTATACCCGCGCCGGTGGCGTACTGCTCGGCGCGCGTCGCGACGGTGACGAAATACGCATCGAAGTGTGGGACACGGGTCCGGGCATCGCGAACGAACAACAGGTGCGCGTGTTCGGAGAGTTCCAGCGACTGGAACGTCCGTCGCCCTGGGGTGAGAAGGGGCTCGGACTTGGGTTGTCCATTTGCGACCGTCTTGCCGGCATCCTCCACCATCGCCTGAGCCTGCGATCGCGTGTGGGGCGCGGGAGTTGCTTCAGCATCGCGGTGCCGCGAACGGCGCCCGTGTCGCGCAAGCGCGCGCCAGCCATGGCGCGCCCGGGTGGTGGCGAACAATTGCCGTTGACGGTGCTGTGCATCGACAACGACGAAACGATTCTCGAGGGCATGAAGGCGTTGCTCGGACGTTGGGGCGTCGATTGCCGCGTGGCGATCGATGTCGGCGACGCGCTGCACACGTTGTCGACTACGCATGTCGACCTGATCCTCGCCGACTATCATCTGGGCGACGACATGGACGGACTCGAAGCCTTGCGCTTCCTCGCCGAAAAACTAGGTACGATACCGCCGGCTGCCATGGTCACGGCGGACGGTAGTACAGAACTGAAGCAGCGTGCGCGAGCCCTGGGTTATCCGCTGCTACACAAGCCCGTGCGCCCCGCCGCGTTACGTGCGTTGCTCGTCGCCCTGGCGAAGCGCGCCGGAACGCACGCCGCCTAAGCAGCGGCGACCAGACCTGATTTCTGTAGGAGCCGATTCATCGGCGATAAGGTGTCCGCTACAGCGTAGCGTTTCGCTGCGGCCATCGCCGATGAATCGGCTCCCACAGAAGAACGCGGAGGCGCTCACGGTTCGGGCGAATTTGCGGGAAAGGCCTCTTTGTCCACGTCGAGGTGACTCGCTGCGAGCGCGACCTGTGTGCGGTTGGAAACCCCGAGCTTGCGCATGATCGCGGTCATATGCGCTTTGACCGTCGCTTCCGAGACGGTGAGCTCATAGGCGATCTGCTTGTTGAGCAGGCCCTCGGCGATCATGTTCAGCACACGAAACTGCTGAGGTGTGAGCGAAGCGACGCGAGCCGCAACATCCGCCTCGTCGGGCTTCAACTCCACGTTGCCGCCGACCAGCTTATGCGGTAGCCACACGTCACCATCGAGCACGGCACGCACGGCTTCGACAATGTCGTCCACGGCCGCCGATTTCGGAATGTAAGCGGACGCACCGTGCGCGAGCGCACGCCTGGCTACCTGCGCCTCCTCGTGTCCGGAAACGACGATCGTAGGCAGCCCCGGATACTGGCCGCGAATGTGGGCGAGCGCGGAGTAACCGCGCGCTCCCGGCATGTGCAGGTCCATCAACAGCAGGTCGGCGTCGGGCAGTGACTCGATCAGGGCGAACAAGGCCGGAACGCTGTCCGCCGTGTGTACGGTGGCATCGGGCAAGGCCGCCAGGACCGCGCGCTGCAAGGCGTCGCGGAACAGCGGATGGTCGTCGGCGATCAGGACATCGGACATGGGGAGCTACTTGATCAGTCGTTCTTCCACCAGGCTCTTCACCACCGAGGGATCGGCGAGTGTCGAGATGTCGCCCAGCTGGTCGGGCTGGTTCTCGGCAATCTTGCGCAGGATGCGGCGCATGATCTTGCCCGAACGTGTCTTCGGTAGTCCCGGCGCCCACTGCAGGAAATCCGGCGCGGCGATCGGACCGATTTCCTTGCGCACGCCGGCGATGAGCTCCTTGCGAAGTTCGTCACTGCCGTTCTCGCCCGCCACGAGCGTCACATACGCGTAGATGCCCTGCCCCTTGATGTCGTGATGGCAGCCGACTACGGCGGCCTCGGCCACCTTGTGGTTGGCCACCAGCGCGCTCTCGACCTCCGCCGTGCCGATACGGTGGCCGGAAACGTTGATGACATCGTCCACGCGGCCGGTGATCCAGTAGTAGCCGTCTTCGTCGCGGCGAGCGCCGTCGCCGGTGAAGTAGTTACCTGGATAGGTCTTGAAATAGGTATCGACGAAGCGCTGGTGATCGCCATACACCGTGCGCATCTGGCCCGGCCAGGAATCGGTAATGACCAGGTTGCCGCTGCAGGCGCCTTCCTGGGGCTTGCCATCGGTGTCGACGATGGCCGGCGTGATCCCGAAGAACGGCAGCGTGGCCGAACCCGGCTTCAGGTCGGTCGCGCCGGGTAGCGGTGTGATGAGGATGCCGCCGGTTTCGGTCTGCCACCAGGTATCGACGATGGGGCAACGCTCTTCGCCGACGACGCGGTAGTACCAGTTCCAGGCCTCGGGATTGATCGGTTCGCCGACCGTACCCAGCAGGCGCAAGGATTTGCGCGAGGTTTTCTTTACCGGTTCCTCGCCCTCGCGCATGAGCGCGCGGATGGCTGTGGGCGCGGTGTAAAACAACGTGACCTGGTGCTTGTCGACCACCTGCCAGAAGCGGCTGAAATCCGGATAGTTGGGCACGCCGTCGAACATCACCACGGTGGCGCCGTTGGCGAGCGGGCCGTACACCACATAGCTATGGCCGGTGATCCAACCGACGTCCGCCGTGCACCAGTAGACGTCGTCCTCGCGCACGTCGAAAATCAGCTCGTGGGTCATGCTGGCGTAAACGAGGTAACCGCCGCTGGTGTGTAGCACCCCCTTCGGCAGTCCCGTGGATCCGGAGGTGTAGAGGGTGAACAGCGGGTCTTCCGCGTTCATCGGCTCGGGCAGGCAGTCGCTCGATTGCCCTTCCATCAGGGTGTGGTACCAACGGTCGCGGGGCGACTGCAGATGGATGGCGCCGCCGGTGCGACGGACCACGATGACCGTCTCGACGCTGTGGGTGTGCGGTCGCGTGAGCGACTCGTCCACATTGGTCTTGAGCGGGATCTTCTTGCCGCCACGGCAGCCTTCATCGGCGGTGATGACGAGCTTGGCGCCGGAATCGGCAATACGGCCGGCGAGCGAATCGGGCGAAAAGCCGCCGAAGACCACCGAATGGATGGCGCCGATACGCGCGCAGGCCAGCATGGCCACCGCGGCTTCGGGGATCRTCGGCAGGTAAATGATGACCCGGTCACCCTTCACCACGCCCAGGTTCTTCAGCGTGTTGGCGAACTTGCACACCTCGGCGTGGAGTTCGCGATAGGTCAGGCTGCGTGACTCGTTCGGATCGTCGCCTTCGAAGATGATGGCGGTCTTGTCGCCCCGCTTCTCCAGGTGGCGGTCCAGGCAGTTGGCGGCGACGTTGAGCGTGCCGTCCTCGTACCACCTGATGTACAGGTCCTTCGGGTCGTACGAGACGTTCTTGATCGTCGTCGGCGGCGTAACCCAGTCGAGCCGGCCGCTCATGTCCTTCCAGAAGCCCTCGGGATCCGCTATGGACCGGGCATACATGCGCTGGTAGTCGTCCTTGCGGATGTGCGCCCTGGCGGCAAAGGCGGGATCGACCGGGTGGATATCGGACATGCGTTCTTCCTGCGGATGGGCTTGTGGCTATGTCCGGAAGTGTAACGTCGCGGCGCAACATAAGGCTGCGGGGGTGCTACGACTTTGGTCGAGGTTCGACCTTTGGCGAATGGATGCCCGGGCTGGTGTGTCACATGCTCGGCTCGCCAATGGTTGGGGAGACCATGATGAAGACGAACCGTTCCGGTGGCCGCAAGGCCATCGCCCTGAGTGTCGCCTGCGCCTTGATGCTGCCAATGGCCGCATTGCCGGATCTGGCCCACGCCCAGTCGAAAGCGAAGACGAAGAAGACCACAAGCCACGAAGCGGAGCTCGAAGCCCGCGTGAACTCGCTCGAGCAACAGCTCGCCGAGCTCAAGGCCATGATCCAGGAGCAGAAGGCCGAGACCACCCAGGCCACGTCCACGGCCCAGGCCGCGCAGACGCAGGCCCAGGCGACCGACGAGAAGGTGACCAAGGTCGAGAAGGTCGTCGCGACCGTTCCGGCGAAACCGGCCTTTGCCACCGGCACCGCGCCGGGCGTCTCGCTCGCGCTGCACGGTTTCATCGACGTCAGCGCGTTCAGCCAGAACAGGGCCTATACCTACGGTAACGGGCAGAACGCCGAATACCCGATCCCGTCCGACGGTGCCGGGCATGCCAATGGCCGCGTCTCCGGCGTCGATGTGCGCAATACACGCTTCTGGCTCGACTTCGCCGGCGCCAAGTTCAACGAGAACTGGAACGGCAGCGGTCGCATCGAAATGGACTTCTTCGGCGGCTTCAACGGCACGGGTGCCTACGCAGGTTCACAGCCCGAGCAGCGCCTGCGCCAAGCCTACTTCGATATCAGCAATCCGAACTCGGGCACGACGATTCGCGTCGGCCAGATGTGGGACCTCATGTTCCCGCTGGATTACATCCCGCAATCGCTCTCGCATATCGCCTTTCCGCTCGGTTACGGCAGCGGTGTGATCGGCTGGCGTTTCCCGGGCGCGATCTTCATGCAGGACCTTAACCACGGCGCCGAAGGCACCAAGTGGCGGCTGGATGTCGCGGCACTTCAAGGCACCTGGAACGGCCGTGCCGGCGGCACCGATACGAACAACTTCCTTACCCAGGGCAATGCCGGCTTCAGGCCGCAGTTCGAGGCTCGCCTGACGGCGAAGGGCGGCAACTGGGCGGCATTCCTCGCAGGTCACTACAGCAAGATCGACCTGAGCGGCGTCGAAGGCAATACCCCCACGCCGATCAAGAAGAACCTCTCGAGCACGGCTGTCGAACTCGGCGGCATGTGGACGCCCGGTCAGTTCATCCTCAAGTCCGCGGTTTACTCCGGCAACGCGATCGGCGAAATCTTCGGCAACCTCTCGCAGTTCGGCGACATCAAGGAGAAGGGTGGCTATCTGCAGGCCGGCTACAAGTTCGACACGCACTGGACGCTGTATGGCTTCGCGTCGGTCAGCAAGCCCGATACGGACGACGTGCTGCGCTGGCGTGCCGCCAACACCATCGGCCTGCTGAAGAACCGCCAGACGGCTGGCAGCCTGCAGTACACCACCGGTCCGTTCGACTTCAGCCTCGAATTGATCCACTCCAACCTCGACTCGACCACCGTCAACGGCCTCGGCCGCGAGAAGACCTCGGGTAACGAACTCACCCTCAACGGTATGTACCGGTTCTGATTGGAGAGCACCATGGCGACTACTGCTAGCGGCCTTCGTGCCGACGGCACCATTGGAACCAGCCACAGACGCGTGATTCTCGCGTCGAGCCTGGGCACGGTTTTCGAATGGTATGACTTCTACCTTTACGGCTCGCTTGCCGCGATCATCGGCAAGCAGTTCTTCACCGGCCTGAACGAGACCAGCCAGTTCATCTTCGCGCTGCTCGCCTTTGCCGCCGGTTTCGCCGTGCGTCCGTTCGGTGCCATTGTGTTCGGGCGCGTGGGCGATCTGATCGGCCGCAAGTACACGTTCCTGATCACCATCATCATCATGGGTACCTCGACCTTCCTGGTCGGCGTGCTACCCGGTTATTCGACGATGGGTGTACTCGCGCCGGTGTTGTTGATCGTGCTTCGCCTGCTACAGGGCCTTGCGCTCGGCGGCGAGTACGGTGGTGCGGCCACGTATGTCGCGGAGCACGCGCCTCCCGGCAAACGCGGCCTCTATACGAGCTTCATCCAGATCACGGCGACCTTCGGCCTCTTCCTGTCGCTACTGGTTATCCTTGGCACGCGCCTTGGCCTGGGTACCGAGAGCTTCGAAGCCTGGGGCTGGCGTATTCCGTTCCTGCTCTCCTCCATCCTGGTGGGCGTGTCGGTGTACATCCGCATGCAGTTGCACGAGTCGCCGGTGTTCCAGCAGATGAAGGCCGAGGGCAAACAGTCCAAGGCACCGCTGACCGAAGCCTTCGGCCAGTGGAAGAACCTTCGCCTGGTGATCCTCGCCCTGCTAGGCGCCACGGCGGGACAGGCGGTGGTCTGGTACACGGGCCAGTTCTATTCGCTGTACTTCCTGACCCAGAGCCTGAAAATCGACGGCACGACGGCGAACCTGTTGATCGCAGCGGCACTGCTCATCGGGACGCCGTTCTTCGTGTTCTTCGGTTGGCTGTCGGACAAGGTGGGGCGCAAGCCCGTCGTGCTCGCCGGTTGCCTGCTCGCGGCGCTGACCATGTTCCCGATCTTCAAGGGTCTGACGCACTTCGGTAACCCGGCGATCGAAACCGCTGCCGCCACGGCACCGGTCGTCGTCACCGCCGACCCGAATGCCTGCTCCTTCCAGTTCGATCCGGTCGGCAAGAAAACCTTCACCAGCTCGTGCGATGTCGCCAAGAGCGTACTGGCCAAGAAGGGCATTCCGTATACCAACGCGGCGGCGCCTGCCGGCACGCTGGCGACGGTGAAGATCGGTGACGAGGTGATCGAGTCGTTCGAAGGCGCTGGCCTGGAGAAGGCGGACTTCACGGCGAAGAGCAAGGACTTTACCGGCAAGGTCACGGCGCAGGTCAAGACGGCGGGCTATCCGGAGAAAGCGGACCCGTCCCAGTCCAACTACCCGATGCTCATCGTGTTGCTCGCCATCCTCGTGCTTTACGTGACCATGGTGTACGGACCGATCGCCGCGTGGCTGGTCGAGATGTTCCCGACGCGTATCCGCTATACCTCGATGAGCCTGCCGTATCACATCGGTAACGGCTGGTTCGGCGGCTTTGTGCCAACCATCGGCTTCATGCTGGTCGCATGGAAGGGCGATATCTACTACGGCCTCTGGTATCCGGTGGTCGTGGCATTGATGACCGTGGTGATCGGTTTGTTCTTCGTGCGCGAAACCAAGGACGTGCCGCTGGATCATTGAGGGCGCAGATACGCTTGTAACGACAACGGCCGGTCCTCAGGATCGGCCGTTGTCGTTACGCCCTGCTCGGTAGGAGCCGATTCATCGGCGATAGGGTGCTCGCCTCACCCTTGCCCGCTGCCGCGGGATCGCCGATGAATCGGCTCCTACGGGGGCGGTCTCGCAGCCGCGAGGCGCAGCTCGGTGTAAGTCTCGACGAGCCGCTCCAGTGAGAACGCAAGGTTCCTGCCGCTGGGATTGGGCAGCACCCAGGCGACGGAGCCCTTCAGCGCGACCGGCTGCCGTCCCCACGAAATCTCTCGCGTCCCGGTGAGCGCGGCGTAGGCCGCCTTGCCCAGGAACGCAACGAAGCGCGGCGCATAGGTCGCGACCTTTGCGTCGAAGCCGGCGGCAGCGTCGACGAAGTCCTGCTTCGAAAGCTCGTCGGCGGCCGCGGTCGGCCGATCGACCACGGTCGTCAGGCCGTATCCGTAGACGAGGATGCGGCGATCCTCTTCGGGCCGCAGTTCTTCAGGCGTGAAGCCGGCAAGGTGCATCACGCGCCAGAACCGGTTCGCACGCCCTTCGAAGTGATGACCGGACGCCGCGGCCGCCAAGCCGGGGTTGATGCCGCAGAACAGCACCGAGAGCTGCCCGGCGATGATGTCGGGCAAGCCGCTACTCATCCGGCGATCACGCCGACCGCCTTTTGCGCGAGCTTTCGCAGCTCCGCACGGGAGCTGCCTGCGCGGGCGCGAATCGCGATGGTATGCATCGTCGCGGAGACAAGCATGGCGAGTGCCTCGAGATCGGCGTCCTTCTTCAGCTCGCCAGCGTCGCGGGCCTCGCGCAGCCGCGTCTCGAAGTCGGCATCGAGCTTGCGAAAGCCGCCCGTGACCACGTCCTGGATTTCCGGATCGCCCAGCGCCTCGGTAATGGCCGTGCCTACGACGAAGCAACCGCGCACATGCTCGTCACCGGAGAAATAGATGTCCAGCGCGGCGTCGTAAACCCGCATGAGGACCTCGGTCAGGGTGCCAGGGCCGGCCAGCGCCACGCCCATGACGGCGAACTTGATGCCCCAGTAATCGGCCAGGGCGCGCAGGTAAATCGTGTGCTTGTCGCCGAAGGCGGCGCGAAGGCTCGGCCGGTTCATGCCGGTCGCGGCCGAAAGGTCGTCCAGCGAGGTGCCGGCATAGCCGGTTTTCCAGAAGGCGTCGGCGGCGCGGCGCAGGGCCACGTCCGGCTCGTAGGCGCGGGGGCGCCCGCGCGGACGTTTCTCGGTCTTTTCCATTTTTGTACCACCGTGCATAAAAACCCTTGAAGTCGGGCTTGCCCAAACATATTATACGAACCGGTACAAAATTCAATTCCCCTGACCTCACCGGTAGTCGCATCGTATGAACAGCAAGCTGCGCTGGTCCCTCATGGCCGCTCTCCCCCTCCTGATGATCGGGGTGGGCGGCGCCCGGTTCCTCGGCGGACAGGGCGACGTCGAGACTGACGACGCCTTCGTTCGTTCGGCCAGGGATTCGATCAACGCCCGCGTTTCGGGCCAGGTGGTCGATATCGCCGTTCACGACAACCAGCGTGTCCACAAGGGCCAGCTACTGTTCCGCGTCGACCCGGAGCCTTACCGGATTGCCGTCGAGCAGGCCGAAGCTCGCCTTGGCAGTGCGCGCCTCCAGATCGAGGCGCTCAAGGCCACATACCGCCAGCAGTTGGCGGAGGTGCAATCGGCCAGGGACTCCGCCGATTTCGACGGGAAGGAATACGAGCGCAAGAAGGCATTGCTCGCCTCCGATTTCGCCTCGCGCGCGTCCTTCGAGCGGGCGGACACGGACGTGAGAGTGGCGCGGCAGCACATCGCCTCGGCCCAGCAGGCGGTGTCCAATACGATCGCCGGCCTGAACGGCGATCCGGACATCGACGTCAACAAGCACCCGACGGTGCTCGAAGCCAGGGCGCAGCTGGACCGCGCAAGGCTGGACCTCTCCTACGCCGATGTCGTCGCGCCCGACGACGGCATCGTGACGCGCGTCGACGACCTCCAGGTGGGCGACTTCGTCAACGGCGGCACGACCGTGTTCTCGATGATGTCGACGCGTGATGTCTGGATCGAAGCGAACTTCCGCGAAACAGGGCTCACCGACATGCGTACCGGCCAGCGAGCCACCGTGGAGGTCGACGCGTATCCAGGGCATCCCTTCAAGGCGCACATCGTCAGCATGAGCCCGGGCACGGGTTCCGAGTTCGCTGTGTTGCCCCCCGAGAACGCCACGGGCAACTGGGTCAAGGTGGTGCAACGTCTGCCGGTGCGGCTCGAACTCGACGCCATCGATCCAAAGTGGCCGCTGTACTCCGGCATCAGTGTCACCGCGAAGGTGGACACGCGCAGCGCCTCGAAAGCCCCATGAACACCCTCGTCGCTCCGCACAGCACGCCGGGCGCGCACCGCATGCTCATTGTGGCGGGCCTCATCGCCACGTTCATGTCGGCGGTCAACATCTCGATGCCGAACGCGGCCCTACTGCACATCCAGGGCGGCCTTTCCATGACCGACGACGAGGTCGGCTGGATCTTCTCGTCGTACATCGCGGCCAGCGCGATCGTCATGCCGATGACGCATTGGCTGGCGGGACGGTTCGGCCGAAAGACGATCTTCCAAGTGTCGATGGCGCTCTTCACGGTCGCCCTGCTGCTGGACACGATGGCCACCACGCCCCTGCAGTTCGTCGCGGCCCGCGTCCTTCAAGGTGCGGCCAGCGCCACGCTTGCGCCACTGTCCATGGCGATCCTGCTGGACGAGCTGCCGCCGCTACGTCACGGCCATATCGGCATCGTCTGGGCGGTGGCCGCGCTGCTCGGCATTCTGAGTGGCCCGGCCATCGGCGGGTACCTGAGCGAGTACTACGGATGGCACAGCATTTTCTATGTGAGCTTGCCGGTCGCTGTGCTGATCCTTGCGGCGATGGGCCTGTTCCTTCGTGAGAAGAAAGCCGCGAGCAGCGCGCGCTTCGACTTTTTCGGCTTCGTGACGTTCTCGTCCGGTATCGCCGGCCTACAGATGTTCCTCGATCGCGGCGAGCGGCTCGAATGGTTCTGCTCGCCGGAAATCTGGATCGAGGCGATCGTCGCCGTGCTGGGCTTCTATCTGTACATCGTGCACGTGATGACCCAGGAAGAGCACTTCCTCAACCGGGCCATGTTCAAGGATCGTAACTTCACGGTGTCGGCCGCGTTGTACTTCGTGTTCGGCTTCGTCCTGTTGCCGACGCTGGCGCTCACCTCGCCGATGCTCGAAGAGTTGCTCGGCTACCCAGCTGATACGGCGGGCTTTCTCGCAATCCCGCGCGGCGCGGCTCTGATCGGCGCGTTGCTGCTCACCTGGCGCGTACCGAAGCGTCTCGACAACCGCCTGTTCATCGTCGCCGGCATGGCTCTTGTCGTCTACGGCAACTGGCGGATGCTCGGCTACTCGCCGCTGATGGATCGCTGGCCCGTGGTGATCGCCGGCATGTTGCAAGGCGCGGGCCTCGGCGTGCTCATGCCCGCACTCACCCGCACGGCCTTCAGTACCCTCAGCCCGACGTTGCGCTCGCAGGGCACCGCCTTCTTCAATCTGGCGCGCCTCTACGGAAGCACCATCGGTATCTCGATCGTGCAGACCTACTTCTACAACAATACGCAAGCCGTGCATCTTTCGCTTGCGAAGCACCTGCGGCCTTATGGCCCCGTCGCTGACGCGACCGGCGCGTTGTCGGGTTCCCATCTTGCGCAGATCAACGAGTTGGTGACCGGCCAGGCAGCGATGGTCGCCATGATCGGCCAGTTCAAGCTCCTGATGATCGCCATGCTCGTCGTAAGTCCCCTCGTTCTCTTCCTTCGCAAACCGCGCCTGGTCAACTGACTCTCGGAGTCGCCCATGAAACTCGTCAAAACGGTACTCGCCGCCTCTACGTTCGCGCTGCTCGCCGGCTGCATGGTCGGGCCGGATTTCGAAAAGCCCGCGGCACCCGCGTCGAAGCACTACGACATCCAGGCGGAGCACGCGCTTGCCGGCACGGGCGCGCAGCACATCGACTTCGACAGGAAGATCGACGGTGACTGGTGGTCGTCGCTCGGTTCATCGAAGCTCGACCTGGTGATGCACAAGGCGATCGACGGCAATCTGGGCCTGGAAGCGGCGGATGCCACCATCGCGCAGGCTAACGAGGCCGTGACTTCCGTCCGCGGTGCGTTGAGCCCGCAGGTCGATTTCGGTGCGCAGGTTGGACGCGAGCGCGCGGCCGGTGCCAGTGGCTTCGGTACGTCGAATTTCTACGCGGTGGGACCGCGCGTGAGTTTCGACCTCGATCTGTTCGGTGGTACGAAGCGCCGCGTCGAAGAACAGGCTGCGCTCGCAGAATCGCAGAGGCATCGCTTCGACGCGGCCTACCTGACCGTCACCGGGGACGTCGCGACCCAAGCCCTTTCGCTGGCCTCGGCACGCGCGCAGATCGCTGCCGTGGAGAKCCTCCTCGCCAACGACCGCAAAAATCTCGAGCTCGTGCAGACAGCCCATCGCTACGGCAGTGYCACGCAGGTCGACGTCGCGACGGCGACGACGCAACTCGCACAGGACGAAACACTGCTCCCCCCGCTTGCGCAACAACGCGACACGGCGGCACACGCGCTCTCCGTCCTTGCCGGCAAGGGCCCGGCAGACTGGACGCCGCCGGACTTCGATCTCACTGACTTCGCGCTTCCCGCCCAATTGCCTGTGACGTTGCCTTCGGATCTCGCGCATGATCGCCCGGACATTCTCGAGGCCGAGTCGCAGTTGCATGCCGCCAGCGCCGCCATTGGCGTAGCGACCGCCGACATGTATCCGCATCTGAATCTCTCCGGATCACTCACTCGCGTGGGCCCTGCGCCCGGCATTGGCACGCTGTGGGGTCTCGCTGCCGGCCTGACGGCACCGATCTTCAATGGCGGAACGCTGAAGGCAAACCAGCGTGGTGCGGTCGATGGGTACAAGGCAGCGCTCGCGACGTATCAGCAGACCGTAGTGACGTCGTTGGGGCAGGTGGCCGACGTACTACAGGCCGTCAATCACGACAGCGAGGAATATGCGGCGCAGGATCGTGCGCTCGCGTCTGCCGAACTCAGCCTGCGGTTGAATCGCGAGGGCTACAAGGCCGGCGAGACAGGTGTGCTGCAGGTCATCGACGCCGAGCGCTCCTATCAGCGCGCCCTGATCGGGCAGATCCAGGCGAAGACCGTGCAGTACCAGGACAACGTACAGCTATCCATCGCACTTGGCGGCAATTCCGACGAAGCATTCCAGCGCAGGGCGGCGTACCGTGACGAGCAAGCGATGGCGGGTGAACCCACTAACGGAGGAAAACCATGAGTGCCCTTGATACCTTTCGTCATACCCGCATTCCCCTCGCTCACGGCACGGGGGCCATCCCGGCCGTCGGTTTCGGTACACTGATTCCCGACCGCGAAAAGGGACGTGCCGCCATCAAGACCGCGCTCGAGGTGGGGTTCCTCCATCTCGACGCCGCCGAGGCGTATCGCAATGAAGACATCGTCGGCGATGTGATCAAGGAAGCGATCGACAACGGCGTTGTTCGACGCGAAGACCTCTTCGTGACGACGAAGCTGTGGAACAACAATCATCGACCGGAGCGCGTCAAGCCCGCGCTCGAGGCGAGCCTGCGGCGCTTGCGGGTCGACTACGCCGATGCCTATCTGATCCACACGCCGTTCGCGTTCGCCCCCGGCGACGACCAGTACCCGAAAGATGCCGATGGCGGCCCGCTGTACGACAAGGGCATCACCCTGCTGGATACCTGGCGGGCGATGGAGAACCTCGTCGATGAAGGCCTGACGCGGGCCATTGGCCTCTCCGACGTCAAGCTGGACGCGGTAAAGGAGATCGTCGCCAACGCGCGCATCAAACCCGCGATCGTGCAGGTCGAGTCGCATCCGTATCTTCCCGAGTGGGAGCTGCTCGAATTCTGCAAAGCGAACGGCATCGTGCTGCTTGCGTTCGCACCGCTCGGTCACGGCATGGAGCCGAGCATTCACAACGACCCCGTGCTGAAGGCGATTGGCAAGCGCATTGGCGAAACGCCTGCGCACGTCGCTCTCGCCTGGGCACTGCAACGCGGCACCGCCTTCCTCACCACATCGACCAATCCCGCACACATCCGCGAGAACTTCGAGATATCCCCTTTGCCCCCCGAAGCACTTCAGGAAATCCGCGACGGCATCACCACCACCAACATCCGCCTCAACGACGTCGTCCACACCGGCCTCCCCGGCTTCATCCCCCGGGACAACCGCAAATAAGCCGGCGCACAGCTACGACGCGCCCGATGATAAGGCGCGCCGTAGCTGATCTCGCGAATTAGTCGCCCTTGGCGGCCGCTTCGATCAGCTTCACGACGTCCGTCGGGTGCGACACCATCACGACGTGCGAGGCGCCCTTGATCACGACGGTCTTCTTCGACTTCGCGCGATCGGCCATCCATGCCAACACCTTCGGCGGAATGTTCTTGTCCGCGTCGCCGTAGATGTGCCACGACGGTACGTGCGTCCAGGCGGGCGTGGTCTCCGCTTCGTTCAACGCGGCGTCGGTGATCGGACGCTGACCGGCGGCCATGAGCGCGGCGTCCTTCGCCGGTACGTCGGCGGCGAACTGCGACGGGAACTTGTCCTGCTGGATGTATAGGTCGTTGCCACCCGTCGACAGCGGCACCGGCGGCGCGAGGGTCGGGCCAAGCGTGCTACCGGGGAACTTGCCCGAGAGGCCTGCGGCGGTTTCGCCGGCTTCCGGCGAGAACGCCGAGACATAGACCAGCGCCTTGACGTTGTCATGGCCTTCCGCGGCTTCGCTGATCACCGAGCCACCGTAGGAGTGACCCACGAGGACGACAGGTGTCTTGATGCTGGCGACGAGGGTGGCCACCTCGGCGGCGTCCGTCTTCACGCTGCGCAGTTCGTTGGGTGCGGCGACGACGGTGTAGCCGTCCTTGTGCAGCTGGCCGATCACGCCGTTCCAGCTGGACGAATCAGCGAACGCGCCGTGGACCAGGACGATGGTCGGCTTGTCGGCAGCGAAGGCAGCCGGGCTGATGGCGATGGCCGCGAACAGGGCCGTGCGGATCAGGGAACGGAACATGTGGAGCTCCTTGTGCGTTGGTAGTGCCCAGTAAACCGGGCGAGCCGACGTTTCATTTCAGTCGTGCACGGTGAAATATCGTGCTATCCAATTTCAGCACCTGTCGGGTTTGGCTGGCTTGCCCGGAATCGCCCTGTTCGTGATTACTTTCGCGTGCCGTGCACACTCGTGAGATTTCATGCAAAAACGCATAAAGAAAATGATAAAAATCAGGTTATTACGGAACTTTTTGCCGGTAATACATATACCCTACCGAAACGACGTATAGGGGCGGCGCGCTGCGGCCTATACCTGAGTGGCGTTTATGCATTGAGGATTCTTATGGCTTCGGCGAGACATGTCAGAGGCGTGTCTTTGATCGAGGTCATGATGGCGGTACTGGTGTTCAGTGTCGGTCTCATTGGCCTCGCTGGGCTGCTGATCACCTCGCTGCGCTCGAATCAGGTCGGTTATCAACGGACCCAGGCCGAGTTCATCGCCATGGGCATGGCCGATCGTATGCGTGCGAACCCGCTTGGCGTCTGGGCGGGCGGTTACAACTCCACGAAATATCCGCTTACCGGCACCCAGGCGTGCACGAAAGCGAGTGCCTGCACCCCGGCGAAGCTCGCACTGCGCGACCAGTACCTATGGAGTAGCCAGCTCACGGCTTTCCTGCCTAACGCGACCGCTTCCATTGCCTGCACTAATGGCGCCACGCCCGACGCCACCCAACTGCTCGTCCGGCCGCCTTATGCCGGCAACTGCGTCATGCAGATCAACTGGACCGAGCGAGCCGCCGGCGACAGCACGCATCAGGCGGTCGCCACACGATCCTACGTATGGAACTTCCAGCCATGACCGTCGCCGACACCCGCGCCGTCCGTGGCTTCACGCTCGTCGAACTGATGGTCGCCATGGCCCTGGGCGTGATCGTCGCCGGCGGCATCGTCAGCGCTTTTCTTGCGACATCGACCAGCAGCCTGGTCCAGACGCAACTGGCGAAGCTGCAGGAAGAAGGCCGCTTCGCCATGACGGCATTGACGACCGATCTGCGCATGACCAACGCCCAGTACTGCTCGAACATGGGTGGCCAGTCGTCCACCCTCTCCAACGGGGTCGTGTCACTGGACCGCTACCTGCGCGCACCCAAGGTGCTGGTCTCCGGCGCCGTCTTCCAGGCGGCACTCAACGACAACACGACCGCGTGGGGCGCGACGAGTGGGGGGAACACCTATCCGGCGTCACCCCTGGCGGCCTTCACCATGCCTTCCTTCGTGTCGCTGCGCGGATACGACTGCACCGTGTCGGCATGCACTCCCGTGGATCCCGCCGACCCCAAGGGCGTGGGAATCCCCCAACAAGGAACCACCCTGGGTAACCGCGTGCCAGGCAGCAGCGTGCTCACCCTGCGCTACCTGGATGGCGCACGTGGCTGGGTGCTGGATGGCATCAACAGCACCATCGCACTCAGTGGCACCACGGTCGCCAGTCTCACGGTCGTCCCGCAGCCCGGGGAGCCACCGCTGACGAACGTCACCAAGGGCGACCTGATGATGCTCGCGGACTGCAACTCGGCGCAGGTGTTCTCAGCGACGGCATCGGGTAAGACGTTTACGCCCGGGTCCAACTACAGCGCTGTCGCCAGGCCCTCAGGGGTGACCCCCAAGCTCTTCGACTTCACTCGCGACTTCCAGACGGTGTCGTATTACCTGCAGGTGGTCGACGACAACAACGGTCACAAGACCGGTGCGCTGATTCGCCGGGTCAACGGCGTCAGTGGCGAGGTGGTGCGGGGCATCGAGCGGCTCGACTTTCTCTACGGCGTCATGGACGCGGCGGGCAACACCAGCTATCGCACCGCCGCGGACATCGACAGCGCCACGGTGTGCCCCTCGTCCACGGTCGCCGTCACCGGCACCGACCCAGGTTGCCTGTGGCGTTCGGTAAAGAGCATTGAGGTGCACATACTCATGGATGGCCAGGTACCCCTCTTCGCGCTGCGGGCACCCGAACTTCAATATCAGTACTACCCGGACACCGGCGTCGTCGGCCTGTCCGCGCCTGACAACACCAGCCGTGCCGTGATGCCGAGCCAGCAAGGCTTCGACAATCACATGCTCCGTCGCGAGTTCACGGCGGTGGTCTCCATCCGGAACTACAACCCATGAACGCGCAACGCGGCGTTGTCCTGGTCCTGGCGATGGTCTTCCTTCTGCTGTTGACGATTCTCGCCATCAGTACCTCGGGACGGTCACTCCTGCAGGAACGCATGGCGGGAGCGATGCGCAACGCGCAGCAGGCGGAGTGGTCGGCGGAGAACGCCCTGCGTGGCGTGGAGTGGAATCTTTTCAGCGGAAACGCCGGTATCGGCTGTTACAACTCGAGTAACCCGTCCACGATCAGTGCCAAGGTCACCGCGTTCCGCCGGTCGTCGGTGTGGCTCACCGATGGCGCCACCGAATACAAGGGCTCCGGCGTCGCCATCGACTACACCACCGCTTCCGCGGACGCAGCGCTGTCTACTGCCGTCATGGCACACAACCCGTGGTACATCGTCGAGTTCCTCGGTCAGGACCTGCCGCCGGGAAGCGGCACGAGCGCCGCGACCGAAGCCGGCTCGAGCGGTTCGGGAACGGCCAAGTTCTATCTGTACCGGATCACGGCGCGAGCGTCGGGCGGCAGTCCGAACACGATCCGCGTTGCGGAGTCCACCTTCGTTACGCCGAACCTCGTCGCATGTACGCTGACCTGAAGACACCCCTCATGCAGAAACCTCTCCTCTCGTGGGCTGTCCTTCTCGTCGCAGCGATCGCATGGCTGCTGGCCGCGTCCGCGGTCACGGCCGGCACTGTCACCGTGAGCAAGACGCCGCCCGGCGTCACCTCGAAGGTGGCACCCAACATCGTGGTGACGTTCGACGATTCCGGCTCGATGAACTCCACGTCGATTCCCGATTCGATGGACGACAACACCGCCTCGAAGTACTACTACTCCGCGCAGGGCAACCCGATCTACTTCGATCCGACGATCACGTACGTGATCCCGCCGGATGCGAGTGGCGCTCCCCTGGGCACGCCGACGTTCAAGGCCGCATGGCGCGATGGTTACTGCGCAAACACCTTGACCAAGAAGTGTTGGTCACCCGGCAGCAGCAAGTATCTCAGTCCTATCGTGGTCGACCTCAGCGCGGCGTTCTACGCCGGGTTTCTTGCCAACACCCTGGCGGGTAACTCGCCGTGCTCGCGAAACGCCAATGAGCTCACGACGTGGTACGTGAACGGCAATTGCCCGCAGATGGACATCCCGGCGTCGGTGCGAGGAACCACTTCCACCAGCACGACGACGACGTGTTCAGGGCTCCTCTGCGGGCTATTCAACGGCGTGCTCGGCACGAAAACGACCACCAACAG
Source organism: Luteibacter sp. P4_D7_3 (assembly GCF_056401735.1). Lineage (NCBI taxonomy): Bacteria > Pseudomonadati > Pseudomonadota > Gammaproteobacteria > Lysobacterales > Rhodanobacteraceae > Luteibacter > Luteibacter sp. P4_D7_3. Next base: position 2,645 of record NZ_JBFUIT010000017.1, on the reverse strand, counting down.
CGATGGCAGTGTCACAGTCGCCACCTGTGTGTTGAGCTCGCGGGTGACCACCTGCACGTTGGTCACCACCCAGACGAGCGCCAACACCGGCGGCTTCTACTATGTGTGCACGCAGCCCACTAACGACGCGACCTGTACATTCCACCTTGTCGCCAATGAATCGGCGGCGATCCAGCAGAACTTCGCCATCTGGTACAGCTATTACCGGACGCGAAACCTCAACGCGCGCGCGGCGGTGGGACGTGTTTTCGCCAGCCTTGCGGACGGCTCGGTACGTGTCGCCTGGCAGACGTTACAGACACAGACAGCGAGCGGCAGCTACAACACCAACGCCGGTAGCTACGCCGGCCAATACTACGGTCCACTGATAACGACGAGCCAGATTCTCGAGCTGGCGAACGCCACCTCGTGCGTGCCCACGAGCACCGCCGACACCTGTTGGCGGAGCCAGTTCATGAACTGGCTCTACGGGGCGCCCGCCAGCGGCGGCACGCCGACGCGCGTGGCGACCCAGGTCGCCGGCGACTTCTACAAACGCGCACTGAAGACATCGCCGAATGCGCAGGACCCGTACTGGAACGGCAGCACCAGCACACCGGGTGAGCTCTCGTGCCGCAAGAACTTCAACATGCTGGTCACCGACGGCTACTGGAATGGCGATAGCCCCGCCAAGGGGACATCCCTGGACTCGGTCGGCCTGACGTTACCCGATGGCACGACCTACGCGACGAGTGGCACGCCCTCGAAGATATTCTGGAACCAGGTGGGCACCACCAATCCCTCGCTCGCCGACATCGCTTTCTCATACTGGGCCAACGATCTGCGCACCGACCTGGCCAACAACGTGCCAGCCTATTATCCGGACCTGACCACCGGCGTTACCGGCAGCTCGACGACCGTCAACCTGACGACGCCCGGCAGCAACAGCGAGGTCTACTTCAATCCGGCGAACGATCCCGCGACGTGGCAGCACATGTCCCAGTACATGGTCACCATGGGTATCTCCGGTACCCTGACCTTCCCGAGCGACTACACCGCGCTGCGCAAGGGAACCAAGGCGTGGCCTACGCCCGACACGGGGGGTGGCGCGACCAACATCGACGATACCTGGCACGCGGCCTTGAACAGTCGCGGTGGATACTTCAGTGCCGCGGATCCGACCTCACTCGTCAGTAGCCTGACCACCGTCCTCTCGTCGGTGATCGCAAGCAGCTCGACCTCACTCACGCTCAGCCTCAGCGCGAACGTGCTGACGACGAATGCGCTCGCTTACTACGCGGGCTACAACACGATCGACTGGAGCGGGACGCTGATTGCCAGGGTGGTTGGCTCGAACGGTGCCGTGGGGGCGGCGGTGTGGCTTCCGGCGCCGGGCGACGCTGGCGCCTTCCTCACCAATCGTGCGACCAACGATCCCCGTTTTATCGCCACGAGCACTGGTCCTGGCGCCGGTAAAGCCATCACGTTTGCCTATACCGGCCTGAGTACCACCGAGAAGGCCGCGTTGGACTCGTCCGACGGTACGGGGTCCACAGCGACGACCGACAACCTGGGCACGAAACGCGTGGACTGGCTGACCGGCATACGCACGCTCGAAGGCACCACGTTCCGTACGCGATCGTCGTTGCTTGGGGCGATATTCGGATCGCAGCCGGCCTATGTCGGCGCTCCCAACAGCGGGTACGGCGATTCGTTCTCGGCGGGAGCACCGGAAGCGAAGGCCGTCGCCGCCGATCCCACCATGAGTTACTCCACGTTCCTTTCCAAGTGGGCGACACGTCCGGCGGCAGTTTACGTGGGTGCTAACGACGGCATGCTGCATGCGTTCGACGCGCGCCTGGCTTCCGTCTCAGGTGCGCTGCCTGGCCGCGAACTGTGGGCCTACGTGCCGGCGAGCGTTTACGCGAATCTCCCGGCGCAGTCCCGATTGACGAACTTCACCTTCACGCCCACGGTCGACGGCAGTCCGGTTACCGGCGACGTCTTCTTTAACGCCAATAGCGCGCTGAACAACTCGACCATGGGTTGGCACACGTTGCTTGTCGGCTCGCTGCGCCTGGGCGGCCGCGGTGTCTTCGGCATCGACATCACCGACCCGAGAACAACAACGCTCAATACGAGCACTGCCGTCGCGTCCAAGGTGCTCTGGGAATTCAACAGCGACAGCGTTGCCGCCACCGGCACGCCCGCCAACCTCGGGTACACCTTCGGCACGCCGGTCATTACCCGGGTCGCTTATGACAATGGCGGTGGCTCCGTGGGCCGCTGGGTGGTTCTCGTCCCCGGCGGTTACTTCCCCGATGGCAACACCTCGGCCGCCGCCAGTAACACGTACAGCTCGCTGTTCGTCCTCGATGCGCAGACCGGGACTCTGTTGAAGGAGATCCGCACGCCGACGGGAACCGGTGCGGTGGTCAGCCATGGCCTGACGACGCCAGCGGTCGGCGACTACGACGGCGACCAGGTGGCCGATGTCGCCTTCGCAGGCGATCTGGACGGCAACGTATGGCGGATCGATCTCTCCACGGCAGCGCTTGCCTCAACGACCCAATCGCAGGGCGTCAGCCTGTTGTTCAAGCCAGCCACCGCTAACGCGCAGTCGATCACGACGTCGCCGCGGTTGCTCGCCGATCCGACGTCGACGT
>NZ_JBFUIT010000016.1:0-33435 GCF_056401735.1 Luteibacter sp. P4_D7_3 | reverse complement strand
CGCGAGTACCCATTCGCCGATGAATCGGCTCCTACGACAGCCCGGACAAAAAAAGGCGCCCCGAGGGGCGCCTTCGATATCGCAATGAAGCGATGGATCAGTAGCGGTAATGATCCGGCTTGTACGGGCCTTCCACCGGCACGCCGATGTAGTCGGCCTGGTCCTTGGTCAGCACGGTGAGCTTCACGCCGATCTGCGCCAGATGCAGGCGAGCGACTTCCTCGTCGAGCTTCTTCGGCAGGCGGTACACCGTCTTCTCGTAGGTGTCCTTGTTGGCCCACAGGTCCAACTGCGCGAGCGTCTGGTTGGAGAAGCTGTTCGACATGACGAAGCTCGGGTGGCCGTGGGCGCAACCGAGGTTCACCAGGCGGCCTTCGGCCAGCATGTAGATGGCGTTGCCCTTGGCGAACGTGTAGCGGTCGACCTGCGGCTTGATCGTCTCGCGGGTGACGTCCTTCGCGCCGTTGAGGCGGTCCATCTGGATTTCGTTATCGAAGTGGCCGATGTTGCAGACCAGGGCGTTGTTCTTCATCGCCGCCATGTGCTCGAGCGTGATGATGTCCTTGTTGCCCGTGGTGGTGACATAGATGTCGCCGAGGCCGAGGGTCTCTTCGATCGTGGTGACCTGGAAACCTTCCATCGCCGCCTGCAGGGCGTTGATCGGATCGATTTCGGTGACGATCACGCGGGCACCGAAGCCCTTGAGCGAATGCGCGCAACCCTTGCCCACGTCACCGTAACCGCAGACAACGGCCACCTTGCCGGCGACCATGAGGTCGGTCGCGCGCTTGATGCCGTCGGCCAGCGACTCACGGCAACCGTAGAGGTTGTCGAACTTGCTCTTGGTCACCGAGTCGTTGACGTTGATGGCCGGGACCAGCAGCTTGCCGGCTTCGGCGAGCTGGTACAGGCGATGCACGCCGGTGGTGGTCTCTTCCGAGACGCCGCGCCATTCGGCGGCGACCTTCTTGAACCAGCCCGGACGGGCGGCGGCGGTGCGCTTGACCAGGTCCTTGATGACCTGCTCTTCGTGGTTGCCGCTGGGCGTGTTGACCCAGTCGCTGCCGTCTTCGAGTTCGACACCCTTGTGGATGAAGAGCGTCGCGTCGCCGCCGTCGTCGACGATGAGCTGCGGGCCGAGTTCGCCCGGGTGGGTCAGCATGTCGAGCGTGCAGTCCCAGTACTCTTCCAGCGACTCGCCCTTCCAGGCGAACACCGGCAGTTCACCCTCGGCGAGCGCCGCGGCGACGTCGTCCTGGGTGGAGAAGATGTTGCAGGATGCCCAGCGCACCGAGGCGCCCAGCTCGCGCAGGGTTTCGGCGAGGACGGCGGTTTCCTTGGTCACATGCAGCGAGCCGGAGAGGCGCACGCCCTGAAGCGGCTTCTCCTTGGCGTAGCGCGCACGGATCTGCATCAGGCCCGGCATTTCTTCTTCGGCCATACGGATGCGACGGCGACCGAGGGCGGCCTGCGTGATATCGCGGACCTTGAAGTCCTGGAATGCGGTGTCTTTGGTAACGGCGTTCATGGGGCGTAGCTCCGATTGGTTACGGGGGCGCCGTTGTACAGGAGGCCGCGCCGAGCCTGGCCTATGGGGGATCCCATGGTCGCAGCGCCCCTCGGCGGGCAAAACGGTCTCCCATTGTATCGCGGAATCCGGATGCAGGGATGAACACACTTTTTTAGGTACTCTCGGGGTTCCGATGACTGCAGAGCGCCCGATGGAAGCCGCACGCGATCCCGAATTCCTGCCCCACGACGGCCCCCTACGCGAGGACGTGCGCCGCCTCGGTACCCTGGTTGGCCAGATGCTCGCCGAGCAGGGCGGCCAGGCCTTTTACGAGCGCGTGGAACATGTAAGGACGACGGCCATCCACCGCCGGCGCAGTGGCGCCRCCGTGGATGCCCTTGCCGAGCCGCTGACCGGCCTGGAGGCGGCCGACGCCGAATCGCTGGCCCGCGCCTTTGCCACCTACTTCCAGGCGGTGAACACGGCCGAGCGCGTTCATCGCATTCGCCGTCGTCGCGACTACCAACGGGAAGGCGGCGCGCCCCAGCCGGAGTCGCTGGCCGCCGTGCTGACCCGACTCAAGAAGGACGGGGTCAGTCGCGAGGAGCTCACCGCGCTGCTCGGCCGCCTGGATGTCGAGCCGGTCTTCACCGCGCATCCCACCGAGGCCGTCCGCCGCTCGCTGCTGGAAAAGGAGCAGGAGATCGTGCGCGCGCTGGTCGACGAGTTCGACCCGACGCGTACGCCGCAGGAGCTTCGCGACGACGACGCACGCATCCTGATGGCGCTGTCCGCCGGCTGGCAGACGGCGGAGGCCTCGCCGGTACGGCCGAGCGTGCAGGATGAGTTCGATCATGTGGGCTTCTATATCGCCCGACCGATCTACCGTGTGCTGCCGGCGCTTTACGAAGCGCTGGAGCAGGCCATCGCGGAGACCTACGGTGAAGGCGTGACCCTTCCGCGTCTGCTGCGTTTCGCCACCTGGGTCGGCGGTGACATGGACGGTAATCCGAACGTCAATGCCGAGACCATTGCGGCAACGCTCGGTGCGCAGCGTTCCCTGGTGCTGGAGCGTTACCTTGACGACGCCGGCGAACTGGGTCGGCTGCTCAGCCAGACCGACGACCGCGTGGCGCTCGACGACCAGCTCGTTCGCCGGCTGGAGCGCTACCACGACGAACTCCCCGCCGCCGCGGCGGCTATCCGTCCGCGTCATGCGGATATGCCGTACCGAAGCTTCCTGAAGTTCGTCGCCGCGCGGCTCGACGCGACGTTGCACGAAGAGGCCGCGGCGTACGCCTCGGCAGACCAGTTCATCGACGACATCGCGCTGATCCAGAAGAGCCTTGTCGCGCACGGCGGCAAGCATGCCGGTGCCTACGTTGTCGGGCGCCTGCTCTGGCGCGCGCGTACGTTTGGCTTCCACCTGGCTCGTCTGGACGTACGCCAGGATGCGCGTGTGCATGACGAAGCGCTGTCCGCACTGCTCGACGACGCGGAGTTCGCGAACCACGACACGCCCACCCGGGTAAAGATGCTGCGTCCCTACGCCGCCGGCGAGCGCAGTTTCGTCGCCGGCGATGGCAACGAGGCCGCGACGATGCTGCGCGATGTATTCGCCACCCTGGCGGATTCGCGCAAGCGTTACGGCCACGAGGCTACAGGCCTGTACATCATCAGCATGGCCGAAAGCGCGGCGGACGTGCTCGCCGTGCTGGCACTGGCGCGGCGCGGCGGCCTGGTCGAAGACGGACGCGTGCCGCTCGACGTCGCGCCCCTGTTCGAGACCATCGACGATCTCGCCGGCGGTGCGGAAACCCTGCAGGCCCTGCTCGACGACCCGGTCTATCGCGAGCACCTGAAGGCCCGAGGCGATCGCCAGTGGGTGATGCTCGGCTACTCGGACAGCGGTAAGGACGGGGGCACGCTGGCGTCGAAGTGGAGCCTGCAGCGCGCCCAGGTCGATCTGCTCGAGGTAGCGGAGAGGGCCGGCATCCGTGTGGCCTTCTTTCATGGTCGCGGCGRCTCGGCCAGCCGTGGCGGTTCACGCATCACGCCGGCCCTGATGGCCTCGCCGCGGGGTTCCGTCGGCGGCGTGCTGCGCGTCACCGAGCAGGGCGAGGTGATTCATCGCAAATACGGTATTCGCGCGCTGGCCGTGCGCAACCTCGAGCAGACGCTGGGCGCGGTGATGCGCGCCTCGCTGCGCCCGCGCGACGTGGAAGTACGCGAGCCGGGCTGGAAGGACACCATGGCGAAGCTCTCGGCGGAAAGCCGCAAGGCGTATCGCGCCTTCGTCGATACCGAAGGCTTCGTCGATTATTTCCGTGGCGCCACCCCCATCGACGTGATCGAGCGCATGACGCTCGGCTCGCGTCCCGCGCGCCGTCGCAGCATGAAGGGCGTCGAAGATCTGCGCGCCATTCCGTGGGTATTCTCCTGGACACAGTGCCGCGCCGTGCTCACCGGGTGGTACGGCCTGGGCAGTGCCCTGGATGTCGTGGCGAAGGAGTGCGGGGAAGAGCATCTCGTGAACATGGCACGCGAGTGGCCCTTCGTCTCGACCATGCTGGACGACGTGGAAATGGTGCTGGCCAAGGCAGACATCGACATTGCCGAAGCCTTCTCCCGACTTGCCGGCCCCCTGCACGAGCGCTTCTTTCCGATGATCCGCGCGGAGTTTGAAAGAACGGTGGCCTGGGTCCTCAAGCTCAAGGGTGCCGACGAATTGCTTGCAGGCGATCCGCGCCTGGCCACGTCGATCCGCCTGCGCAATCCCTACGTGGACCCCATGAGCCTTCTCCAGGTCGACCTGCTCAGGCGCTGGCGCGCCACGGGCGGCAAGGACGATGCCCTGCTCAATGCGCTGGTGGCCTGCGTCAATGGGGTGTCGCAGGGTCTGCAGAACACCGGCTGAGCGATTTGCCAGACAAGAACGATTTGCCAGACAAATCGGTGAGACGGCGGTTTTCGCCGTCTCACCAGCCCAGGAGAATGCGCCCCAAGGCCTAAAGTCCGCCGGAAGTCTGCCGACAACGCCGGTGTAAGGGTGTCCGCAAGGGATGCCCGATGACTTCGCAAAGGCTTCATATGAACAGGATCGGTAGTCGCGCCTTTGCGCGCAGCATGAGCGTGGGCGCCCGCCTGACGCTGCTCGTCGTCGGCATCGTGGCCCTGGGTGTCGCGGCACTCACGATCGTGGTGACCACCATGGTCTCGCGGGAGCTGGAGACGCGTGCACGTGACGACCTCGCGCGGGGCAACCGGGCCATCATCGCGACGGTAAACACCTTCAGCGGTGCGTTGCTCGCCGAATCGGATCGCTTCCTCGGCCTGTTCGAGAGCTATTACCCGGGCACGTTCTCGGTGGATGACAAGCACCGCGTGACGATGGGCGGGCATACCGTGCCTACCCTGTTGCATGACGGCAAGGTGCTCAACGGCGAGTTCGGCCAGGTGGACGAGTTCTCGTCGCGGGCGCATGTGGTCGCGACCCTGTTCGTCCGCGACGGGCCGGACTTCATTCGGGTCAGTACGTCCCTCAAGAAGGAAGACGGCTCACGCGCAGTCGGTACGTCGATCGACCACGCCCACCCGGCCTTCCCGCAGTTGCTGTCCAATAAATCGTACGGTGGCCCCGCGGTCCTGTTCGATCGCCCGTATATCACGCGTTACGAGCCGATCCACGACGCGTCCGGCAACGTGATCGGCGCCTGGTTCGTTGGTGTCGAGATCACCAGTGAGATGGCCAATCTTTCCCAGGAGATCGCCTCGATCCACATCGGCCAAAGCGGCTATTACTCGGTTATCGATGCCAGCGCCGGCAAGCGCTACGGCACGTTCATCGTGGATCCGATGATGAAGGATGCCGCCGCCCGGATCGACGGTGCGGCGCTGAAAGTGATGGATGTGGACGGTCAGCCGGTGTTCGGCCGCATGCTGTCAGGCAAGCAGGGCGAATTGCGTTACAGCGCCAGCGCGGACGGCCATACGGTGGATCGTCTTGCCATCTATGCCACCGATCCGGCCTGGAGCTGGCTGGTCGCCGGCACCGTTGACATGGACGAACTGTATGGGCCGGTGCGACATCTGCGCATGGTGGCGATCGGTACCGCTATCGGCATGGTCGCCGTGCTTTGCCTGCTGCTCTTCATCGCGATCCGTGCGCGTATCACCCGGCCGCTGTCGCACGCGGTCGAAGCGGCCAGGCGGCTTGCCGAGGGTGACCTTACGGCACGCCTGGAGACCACGCGTGGCGACGAAATCGGTCAGTTGATGCGTTCCATCGACGGCATCGGCGACGGACTCGGCGACATCGCCCGCTCCGTGCGCAAGGCGGCGGCGAGCATGGCGGGAAGCACGTCGGAAATCGCGGCGGGTAACGCCGATCTGTCCACGCGCACCGAAACCCAGGCGCACGAGTTGCAGATGACGGCGTCGAGCCTCGACGAGTTGACGCGTACCGTGCGTGACAACGCCGGCAATGCAGCGCGCGCCAGTACGCTGGCCGAACATGCCAGCGTCGCCGTACAGCAGGAGGCGGGCGCGATGCAGGGGGCGGTCGAGGCGATGAACGGCATCCAGGCCTCCGCCCAGCGTATTGCGGACGTCATCGGCATCATCAACGGGATCGCCTTCCAGACCAACATCCTGGCGTTGAATGCGGCTGTCGAGGCCGCTCGCGCCGGCGAGCAGGGCAGGGGCTTCGCCGTAGTAGCCGAAGAGGTGCGCAACCTCGCCCAGCGCAGTGCGACGGCGGCGAAGGAGATTGAATCGCTGATCACCGAATCGGTCGAGCAGGTTGACGCTGGCCATGGCCTGGTCACCGAAGCGGGCCGCAACATGACGACGGTGCTCGGCCGTATTCGTGACGTGGCCGACCTGATGGGCAGCATCAGCCGGGCGACGAACGATCAGTCCGAGCAGATCGGCCGAATCAACCACGCCGTCTCGCGCATGGACGATTCGACCCAGCAGAACTCGGCGCTGGTGGAGGAGGCCGCTGCTGCGGCAAAGAGCCTGGAGGATCAGGCGGGCGAGTTGGCGCGGGTGGTGGAAGTGTTTCGGTTGTAACGGAGGAGCACCGGCGAGTAGGAGCATCGCCGATGAATCGGCTCCTACCCCGATGAATCGGCTCCTACCGAGCGGGATGCTGCGACCTGCTCGGTAGGAGCCGCTTCAGCGGCGAAGGGTGCTCGCGATCACGCGTGTTGCGCGATCAACCTTCCAGCTCTTCCCACCGCGCGAATGCGGTATCCAGCTCGGCCTGAACCTTCGCCAGTTCCTCGTTGCCGCGAGTGATCGCCGCGGCATCCTGCTGGAAATATTTCGGATCGTTCATCGCCGCCGTGCGTTTCGCGATCTCGGCCTCGAGCTGCTCCAGCTTCGCCGGCAGGAGATCCAGCTCGCGCTGCTCCTTGAACGACAGCTTCTTCTTCGGTGCGGTAGCGACTACCGGTGCCGGCGCCGGCGTGGGCGCCGGTGCGGACTTCGCATTCGATGCACGCGCCGCGGCGATGATCGGCTTCTGACGCAACCATTCGGTATAGCCGCCGATGTACTCGCCGACCTGGCCATCGCCCTCGAGCACCAGGGTGCTGGTCACCACGTTGTCGATGAAGTCGCGGTCATGGGACACGAGCAGAAGCGTGCCGGTGTAATCGCCGAGCAGCTCCTCGAGCAGTTCCAGCGTTTCCACGTCGAGGTCGTTGGTCGGCTCATCCATCACCAGCAGGTTGGACGGCTGGGCGAACAGCTTGGCCAGCAGCAGGCGGTTGCGCTCGCCACCGGAGAGACGGGTGATCGGCGCGCGCGCACGTTCCGGCGAGAACAGGAAGTCCTGCAGGTAGCCGATGATGTGCTTGCGCTGGCCGTTGAGCTCGATGTACTCGCGGCCTTCGGCCACGTTGTCCAGCGCGTTCAGGGTGTCGTCGAGCGTGGAGCGGTGCTGGTCGAAGTAGGCGATCTGCAGGCCCGTACCGAGCGTCACTTCACCCTGCTGAGGTTTGAGCTCGGCAAGCAGGATCTTCAGTAGCGTGGACTTGCCCGCGCCGTTCGGTCCCATGATGCCAACGCGGTCGCCGCGCATGATGGTGGTCGAAATATCGCCCAGCAGCGTGCGGCCGCCGTAGGCCTGGGTGATGTGCTTGGCGTCGACCACCTTGCGTCCACCCGCCTGCGCAACCGCGAGCGTGATCTTGGCCGTACCCGACTGCTCACGACGCTCGGCGCGCTCGTTGCGCAGCGCCTTCAGCGCGCGCACGCGGCCTTCGTTACGGGTCCGTCGTGCCTTGATGCCCTGGCGGATCCAGACTTCTTCCTGGGCCAGCTTGCGATCGAAGTGCGCGACGGCCTGGGCTTCCGCATGCAGGCGCTCTTCGCGGCGGCGCAGGTAATTGTCGTAGTCGCCCGGCCAGCTGGTCACGTTGCCGCGGTCGATCTCGACGATGCGCGTGGCCAGTGAACGCAGGAAGCTGCGGTCATGGGTGATGAAGACGATGCTGCCGCTGAAGTTCTTCAGGAAGGTTTCGAGCCAGGCGATCGCCTCGATGTCGAGGTGGTTGGTCGGCTCATCGAGCAGGAGCAGGTTGGGGTCCCGCACGAGTGCCTGACCCAGTAGCACGCGCCGTTTCATACCACCGGAGAGGTCGGCGAAATCGGTATCGGCGGGTAGCTCCAGCCGCTCGATCACCTGCTCCACGCGCGACTCGAGGTCCCAGGCGTTCAGCGTCTCGATCTTCGTCTGGACTTCGCCCAGCGCGTCCATGTCGCCCGCTTCGAGCGCGTGATGGTAGCGGGCGAGCAGATGACCCAACTCGCCCAGGCCATCGGCCACGACGTCGAACACACTGCCCGTGGTGTCCTGCGGCACTTCCTGGGTCAGGCGGGCGATGCGGGTGCCGCCCTGCAGGCGGATCTCGCCGTCGTCGGCATGGATTTCGCCGGCGATCAGCTTGAGCAGGGTGGACTTTCCGGCGCCGTTGCGCCCGACGATGCAGACACGCTCGCCGGCATCGAGGGAAAGATTGACCTGTTCGAGCAGGAGCGGGCCGCCGACGCTGTAGTCGACATTGAGGAGTTGGATAAGGGACATCCGCCCATTCTACCCGCCCGGGGCCCTCAAGGCTCTTGTGGGAGCCGATTTATCGGCGATGGGTGCTTGAGGCAACCTTGCCCGCTGGCGCGGGATCGCCGATGAATCGGCTCCTACAGAGGTAGGTGCGATCAGGCGGTATCGACCTTGTAACGCGTGTGCTGGCGCCAGGTGACCCCGGGCCGCAGGATCGCTCCTTCGGACTCCGGCGAGTTGACCTGGTCGGGAAAGGCCTGGGCCTCCAGGGCGAAGCCGGCGAACGGGCCGTACGGCTCCGGGTCGCGGCTGGGCTGGCCGGTGAGCTTCTGGCCACTGTAGAACTGCAAGCCCGGCCGATCCGTCTCAACCGTCAGGCGACGACCACTCGAGGGTTCACTGACGACCGCCACCGTTCGCAGCGCCGAGCCCGTCGGTCCACGCGGGATGTAGCAGTGATCGAACCCGCCGACGAGGCGAAGTTGTGGATCGGGCCAATGCAGGCGCGATCCGATCGGCGCCGCGTCGCGGAAATCGAACGCGGTGCCCGCCACGTGCTGCCGGCCAACCGGAATCGCCCCCGCGTCGATGGCAAGGAACTCGTCCGCATCGATCCGGATGACGTGGTCGCGGATATCCGGCCGACGGTCATTGAGATTGAAATAGGGGTGGGCGGTGAGGCTCAACGGGGTCGGCGCATCGGACGTGGCTTCGTACTGGAGGTCCAGCGTGCCGTCGTCGTCGAAACGGCAGCGGAGTTCCACGCGTACCTCGCCCGGGAAGCCGCCGTCGCCCTCAGGTGAAACCAGGCGCATCACCAGCGACTCGCCGTCCGCTTCCACGTCCCAGCGCTGCAGGTGGAAACCGTACTGGCCGCCATGCAGATGGTTGCCACCGTCATTGCGGTCTACCTTGTAGTCGATGCCATCGAGGCGAAAACGCCCGCCGCGTATGCGGTTGGCCCAGCGACCGACGATGGCGCCCATGTAGGCATTCGAGTCGAGGTACTGCTGCGCCGTGGCATGGCCGAGCAACACCTCGCCCAGGCGCCCCTGGCGATCGGGCGATTGCCAGCCGAGCAACGTGCTGCCGAGATCGGTGATGTCGATCTGCGCATCGCTCGCGTTGCGCAGGGTCCAGCGGTGGAGCGGTCGGCCGTCGGGAAGCTGGCCCCAGGCGGTGGCATTGAATACGGGCATGGATAAAGCGATCCCTGCGGGCAACGATCAGGTTGCGGCCGTCTTGCGATGGAGGTCGAGGTACTGGCGCGGCGTACAGTCGTATTCGCGCCGGAATACCGCATACATGTATTGCAGTGAGGTGAAGCCACAGCGCAACGCGATGTCGGCGAGCGATACGTCCGAGTTGGCGATGAGATCGCAGGCGGTATCCAGCTTGTGCGTGAGGATCACCTGGTGCACGGTCTGTTTAAGCTCGCGTTTGAAGTGTTCTTCGAGCACGGTGCGTGATACGCCCACGTAGTCGGCAACCTGTTCGGTCTTGATGCCGAGGCAACCGTACTGGCGGATGTAATGGCTGGCGCGCATCACATGCGGGCTGCGTATCGGATGGAACTTGCTCGACGCCTGCACGTTGATACCGACCGGTGGCACGAGCACGCGGGTGCCAGCGCAGTCCATGCCACGCAGCATCTGGTGCAGCAGATGGGCCGCGGTGCGGCCCATTTCCTCCGCGCCCTGAATCACCGAAGTGAGCGGGATGCGCGTGAGCAGCTGGGCCATCGGGTCGTTGTCGATACCGACGATGGCGATCTGCTCAGGTACCGCGATGCCGCCCATCACACAGGCCTGCAGCAATTGCCGGGCGCGCGCATCGGTGACTGCCACGATGCCGATGGGCTTGGGCAGCTCGGCCAGCCAGGTCACCAGCTCTTCGACGGCCTGCCCCCAGCCGCCGGCACTGGTCGGAGAGCCCTGGTAGACCAGTCCTTCGACCGATTCTTCCTCCACGATGGCGCGGAACGCGTGCTCGCGTTCATGGGCCCAGCGGCTGGTCGGGTGCGGTGGCAGGCCATAAAAAGCGAATCGCGTCAGGCCCTGCTCAATCAGGTGGTCGTAGGCGAGGCGGATCAGCCGGGCGTTATCCGTGGCGATGTAAGGCACGTCGGTCGGGTAGTTGGCCGGGTCGTGATACGAGCCGCCCACCGCCACCACGGGAATGTGGAGGTCGCTCAACATGTCCGGTGCCTCGGGGTCGTCGAAGTCGGCAATGACCCCGTCGCCGCGAAACTGGTGGATATCGCGCATGCGGCTGCGGAAGTCCTCTTCCATGAAGAGGTCCCACTCGACGCGCGTGCTGTTGAGGTAATGCCCAATGCCGGCGATGACCTGACGGTCATAAACCTTGTTCGCGTTGAAAAGAAGGGCGATGCGATGGGGTGTCATGACCGTGGAAATTACCACGCCGCGCGTTAAACCGGTCATGACGCACCGCGGCAAAGAAAACCACGGGAACGGCGAGGGAAATCGCAATTGCGCCGCATGGCCCTTGATCGTCAGCATCGTCGGGATTCGTCCCCACGTTCGTCAAGGAATTGTTATGTCGTACTTTTCCAACATCCCCAAGATCGCCTTCGAAGGCGCCGGCTCGGATAACCCGCTGGCGTTTCACCACTACGATGCCAATAAGCAGGTCCTGGGCAAGAGCATGGCCGAGCACCTGCGCCTGGCCGTGTGCTACTGGCACACCTTCGTCTGGCCGGGCTCGGACGTGTTCGGTGCCGGCACCTTTGACCGCCCGTGGCACACGGCCGGCGACCCGATGGACAAGGCACGCGAGAAGGCCGACGCGGCGTTCGATTTCTTCACCCGCCTGGGTACGCCGTTCTATACCTTCCATGACACCGACGTATCCCCGGAAGGCGCCAACCTCGCCGAATACAAGAACAACTTCGCCGCGATGGTCGACGTGCTCGAGAAGAAGCAGGCCGAGACCTGCGTGAAGCTGCTCTGGGGCACGGCCAACGTATTCAGCAACCCGCGTTATGCCGCGGGCGCCGCGACCAATCCGCAGCCGGAAGTGTTCGCCTATGCGGCAACCCAGGTCCGTCACGCCATGGAAGCCACGCATCGCCTCGGCGGCGCGAATTACGTGCTGTGGGGCGGCCGCGAGGGTTACGAGACCCTGCTCAACACCGATCTGAAGCGCGAGCGTAACCAGCTCGGCCGCTTCTTCCAGATGGTGGTGGAGCACAAGCACAAGCTCGGCTTCAAGGGCACGATCCTGATCGAACCCAAGCCGCAGGAGCCGACCAAGCACCAGTACGATTACGACAGCGCCACGGTCTACGGTTTCCTGAAGGACTTCGGCCTGGAGAACGAGGTCAAGACCAACCTCGAAGCCAACCACGCCACGCTCGCCGGTCACTCGTTCCAGCACGAGGTCGCCACCTCGATCGCGCTGGGCCTGTTCGGCTCGATCGACGCCAATCGCGGCGATCCGCAGAACGGCTGGGACACCGACCAGTTCCCGAACAGCGTCGAAGAGCTCACCCTCGTCACCTACGAGATTCTCAAGGCTGGCGGTTTCACCACGGGCGGTTACAACTTCGACACCAAGGTTCGCCGCCAGAGCAGCGCACCGGAAGACCTCTTCCACGGCCACATTGGCGCCATCGACGCGCTGGCGCTCAGCCTGGAGCGGGCGGCGAAGATGATCGAGCGCGACGCACTGGCCGACTTCAAGGCCAAGCGCTATGCCGGCTGGGATGCGGACTTCGGCAGCAAGATCCTTCAGGGCGGCTTCACGCTCGCTTCGCTTTCGGACGAGGCCATCTCCCGCGACATCCACCCGAAGCACGTGTCGGGCGGACAGGAGTTGCTCGAGAACATCGTCAACCGCTATATCTATGGGTGATATGAAACCCGACATGGAAGCTTCGGCACGTATGTACCTCGGTATCGACCTCGGCACCTCCTCCGTCAAGGCGGTGCTCGTCGATGACGCGGGAGAGGTGCGCGCCAGCGCCACCAGCCCGCTCGAGGTATCCCATCCCAGGCCGCGATGGTCCGAACAGGACCCCGCGACCTGGTGGTCGGCGACCGAGGCCGCCGTTGCGGATGTCCTCAAGGGAACCGATGCCCGCCGCGTGGCGGCCATCGGCCTCTCGGGGCAGATGCACGGAGCCACGCTGCTCGATAAGTCCGACAACATCCTGCGGCCCGCCATTCTCTGGAATGACGGCCGTTCGGATGTGGAATGTGCCGAGCTGGAAAGGGTCCCTGGCTTCCGCGAGATCACCGGCAACCTTGCCATGCCCGGCTTCACGGCACCGAAGCTGGCCTGGGTGCGCAAGCACGAGCCCGAGGTGTTCGGTCGGGTCGCCAAGGTATTGCTGCCGAAGGATTACCTGCGCCTGCTGCTCACCGGCGAGTACATGACGGACGCCTCGGATGCTGCCGGTACGCTCTGGCTGGACGTGGCAAAGCGCCAGTGGAACGACGCCATGCTCGCGGCCACGGGGCTTGACCGTTCGCACATGCCGCAGGTGTTCGAAGGCAGCCAGCCCGCTGGCCGGCTGCGCAAGGAGCTGGCCGAGCGCTGGGGCATGGACACGGTGCCGGTGGCTGCAGGTGGCGGTGACAACGCGGCAGGCGCGGTCGGTGTCGGTATCGTTCGCGATGGCCAGGCCATGCTGTCGCTGGGCACGTCCGGTGTCTACTTCGCTGTCTCCGATGGCTTCCGCTCGAGTCCAGAGCAGGCCGTGCACAGCTTCTGCCATGCCTTGCCCGATACCTGGCACTTGATGTCGGTGATGCTCAATGCCGCCAGTTGCCTCGACTTCACGGCACGCCTTACCGGCCAGAAGGACGTGCCGGCGTTGCTCGCCGAAGCCGAGGCGAGCGGCCTCAAGCCCGACGGCCCCCTGTTCCTGCCTTATCTCACGGGTGAGCGCACGCCCCACAACGACGCCCATGCCCGGGGTTCCTTCACGGGCCTGGGTCCGGAGACCGATCGCGCCGATCTCGCCAATGCGACGCTCGAAGGCGTTGGCCTCGGCCTTCTGGACGGGTTGCTCGCGGTGGAATCCACCGGCCTGGTGGCCGAAGAGATCACGGTGATCGGCGGTGGTTCACGCAGTGCCTACTGGATCCGCATGCTGGCCGACATTCTCGGCAAGCGGCTGGTCCTGCGCAGCGGTGGCGAGGTCGGTCCGGCGCTTGGCGCGGCCCGTCTGGCCCACCTCGCGGCGGATCCCAAGGCCACGTTGGAAGAGGTTTGCCCGATGCCCGCCGTGACGGCCACTTACGAGCCCGATGCAGCGCGTCATGCTTATTTCCTGCAAACGCGCCACCCTTTGTTCCGCCGTACCTACGAGCAGTTGAAGTCCCTGACTACCGACGCCGCTCGCGGCGACGATTTCCGCCCTTCCTGAGGGGCGATTCCATAAGCACGGAGATAAGCATGAAGCAGAAGGCTCTATACACGGTCCTCGCCGTATCGATGGTCGCCGCAGGCGTGTTCGCCGCTCCGCAGGCGCACGCCAGCAAGGAAAAGCCGGTCATCGGTTTCTCCATCGACGATCTGCGCGTCGAGCGCTGGACCAAGGACCGCGACTACTTCAAGGCCGCTGTCGAAGCCAAGGGTGGCACCGTCTCGGTACAGTCCGCCGACGCCAACGAACAGAAGCAGATCTCGCAGATCGAAGGGCTGATCGCCCGCAAGGTCGACGTCATCGTCATCGTGCCGTTCAACGCCAAGACGCTCACCACGGTGGTCGGCGAAGCGAAGAAGGCCGGTATCAAGGTCATCTCGTATGACCGCCTGATCCTCAATGCCGACGTCGACGCGTATATCTCGTTCGACAACGACAAGGTTGGCCAGATGCAGGCGCAGGGCGTGGTCAACGCGGCTCCGAAGGGCAACTACTTCCTGCTCGGTGGCGCCCCGACCGATAACAACGCGAAGATCCTTCGCGAGGGCCAGATGAAGGTGCTCAAGCCGCTGGTCGACAAGGGTGACATCAAGATCGTCGGCCAGCAGTGGACCAACGAATGGCTTGCCTCGAACGCGCAGTCGATCATCGAGAACGCGCTGACCGCGAACAAGAACAACATCCAGGGCATCGTCGCTTCGAACGACGGCACCGCCGGCGGCGCCATCGCCGCCCTGACCGGCCAGAAGCTGGCTGGCAAGGTGGCCGTGTCGGGCCAGGATGCCGATCTCGCCGCGATCAAGCGCATCAAGGCCGGCACGCAGACCATGACGGTCTACAAGCCGATCAAGACGATCGCCACCGATGCCGCCAACCTGGCCATCGACCTGGCCCAGGGCACCGCGCCGCAGTTCACCTCCAAGATGAACAACGGCAAGGGTGACATCAACACCATCCTGCTCACCCCGACCCTGCTGACCAAGCAGAACGTCGACCTCGTGGTGAAGGACGGCTTCTACACCCAGGCGCAGGTCGGCCCGTAAGCTAGCGTTAGGCGTAAGATCGACGACGCCCCGCCTGATGGCGGGGCGTCGTCCTGCCAAAGGAAATATCGGTGAGCGAATACCTGTTCGAGATGCGCAATATCGTCAAGGAATTTTCCGGCGTACGCGCGCTCAATGGCATCGACCTGGCTGTGCGGCCAGGCGAGTGCGTCGGCCYGTGCGGCGAGAATGGCGCCGGCAAGTCGACCCTGATGAAAGTCCTCTCCGGCGTGTACCCCTACGGTACCTGGGAAGGCGAAATTCTTTTTGACGGCAAGCCCCTGCGCGCGGCATCCGTGCGTGACAGCGAGGCGGCCGGCATTGTCATCATCCACCAGGAGCTGATGCTGGTTCCGCAGCTCTCCGTTGCCGAGAATATTTTTCTCGGCAACGAGATCCGCAAGTTCGGCGGTGTGATGGATTACGACGCGATGTATGCGAAAGCCGATGCCTTGCTTGCGCGGCTCAAGCTGAAGGACGTCAACGTCGCGGCACCCGTGATGAACTACGGCGGCGGCTACCAGCAGCTGTTCGAAATCGCCAAGGCGCTGGCCAAGAATGCACGTCTGCTCATCCTCGACGAGCCCTCCTCATCGCTGACCTCCTCCGAGACCGACACGCTGTTGGCGATCATCGAGGACCTCAAGCACGATGGCGTTGCTTGCGTGTACATCTCGCACAAGCTCGAGGAAGTGGCGCGCGTCTGCGATACCGTCACCGTGATCCGCGATGGCAAGCACATCGTCACCAAGCCGATGAGCGAGATGACCACGCATTCGATCATCACCGCGATGGTCGGCCGCGATATCGAGAACCTGTTCCCGAAGGTGGATCACGACATCGGTGATGTGATCTTCGAAGCGAAGCACGTCACCTGCTGGGACCTCGCCAACCCGAACCGCAAGCGCGTGGACGATATTTCCTTCCAGCTTCGGCGGGGCGAAATCCTCGGCATCGCCGGTCTTGTGGGCGCAGGCCGTACCGAGCTCGTCTCCGCGATCTTCGGCGCCTATCCGGGTCGCTACGAGGCCGAGCTGGTCCTCGAAGGCAAGCCGATCAAGATCAAGAGCCCAGAGCAGGCGATCAAGGCCGGTCTCTCGCTCGTGCCTGAAGACCGCAAGCGCCAGGGTATCGTTCCGTTGTTGGGCGTGGGCGACAACATCACCCTCGCGACCCTCTCGCATTACGCGCATGCCGGTCAGATCGACCGCCAGGCCGAGCTGCAGGTGGTCGACGCCGAGATCAAGCGCCTTCGCGTGAAGACGGCCAGTCCGGAGCTTGCCATCATGGGCCTCTCCGGCGGCAATCAGCAGAAAGCCGTGCTGACCAAGATGCTGCTGCCCGGGCCCAAGGTCCTGATCCTGGACGAGCCCACCCGTGGCGTCGATGTCGGCTCCAAGTACGACATCTATAAACTCATGTTCGAACTGGCCGCCAAGGGCGTCGCGATCATCATGGTGTCCTCGGAAATGCCTGAGGTGCTCGGCGTGAGCGATCGCGTCCTCGTCGTCGGCGAGGGTAAGCTGCGTGGCGACTTCAAGAACGTCGGCCTGACGCAGGAGCAGGTGCTCGCCGCCGCTATCTCGCATGCCGCCGAGGGGCCCGCACACGCGGCCTGATCCTCAAACCTATTCACGCGTTACCAGGGAAGCTCCTCCATGCAGTCGCAGCAAATCCAGCAACTGTTCGTCCGTTACAAGATCCTCGCGCTGCTCATCGCCGTCGCGCTCATCTGGCTGTTCTTCCACATCAAGACGGATGCAGCCTTCGTCACGCCGGGCAATCTGTCCAATCTGTTCCGACAGATGGCGATCACCGGCATGCTTGCCTGCGGCATGGTGTTCGTCATCATCGCCGGCGAGATCGATCTGTCGATCGGTTCGCAGCTCGGCCTCCTCGGTGGCGTGGTCGCCATCCTCACCGTGAACCAGGGCTGGGGCACATGGCCCGCCATCGGTGCGGTGCTGGTACTCGGCCTGCTGATCGGCGCGGTCAACGGCTACATCGTCACCAAGATGCGCGTGCCCTCGTTCATCGTCGGCCTGGGCGGCATGCTCGCCTTCCGCGGCATCGTGCTCTTCATTACCGGCAGTTCCACGATCGCGCCGGCGCCGGATAACCTCATCGCGATCGGCCAGGGCTTCGTCCCGCCTGGCGTGTCGGTGTGGATCGGTGGCCTGATCTTCCTGGCCATGGTGGCATTGACCGCGCGCCGTCGTGTACGCCGCGCCAAGCTTGGTCTGCAGCAAGGCGCCTTGTGGATCGACGTGGCGAAGATCGTGGCGATCGGTGCGTTCATTTTCGGCTTCGTGCGGATGCTCAACGACGCCAACGGCATCCCCATTCCGGTGATGATCCTGCTCGGCCTGCTTGCCGTGTTCACGTACGTCTCCACGCAGACCGTGTTCGGTCGTCACATCTACGCGGTGGGCGGCAACATGGAAGCCACGCGCCTTTCCGGCGTGAACGTGGCACGCGTCAAGCTCGTGGTGTTCGCGATCATGGGCCTGATGTGCGCCTTCGCCGGCATCATTACCGTGGCGCGTACCGGCTCGGGTTCACCGTCCGCCGGTACCGGTGGCGAGCTCGACGCGATCTCGGCCTGCTTCATCGGCGGCACCTCCATGCGCGGCGGCTCGGGCACGGTCTACGGCGCGCTGATCGGCGCACTGGTCATGGCCAGCCTCGACAACGGCATGCAGCTGATGGACGTCGACAACTCCTGGCAGATGATCATCAAGGGCGTGATCCTCGTCCTCGCCGTCTGGGTTGACGTACTTTCTGGCTCCAACCGCAACGGCTGATCCGTCGCCAAAAGCATCGCCGATGAATCGGCTCCCACACAGAGCGCGATCACGCTCCTTGTAGGAGCCGATTCATCGGCGAACGGATGCTAGCCAAAACTTTTCACGGAAGAAAAATGAATGACCTAGAACGTCTCCAGGGCACCTGGTCCCAAACCCGCTTCGAAGAAAACGGCGTCATCGATCCGCCTGACGTCCACGGCGGCAACGGCGCCATCACCACCATCGAAGGCAATACCTTCGCCGTGCGTCTGGCCGATGGCGAACTCCTGCTCGCAGGCCGCTTCATCCTCGACCCCAGCACTACCCCGCGTTCGATCACCTGGATCGACAGCATGGGCGACGATGCCGGGAAGCTCTTACCTGCGAGCTATGAACTTGACGGCGATTCGTTCGTCTTCATCGCAGGGGATGAGGGCATGCCGCGGCCGGTCGAGTTCGTGACCTCGCCGGGGTTGACGTTGCGCGGGTTCGTCCGACGCAGCGCTCCGTAGCCATCGCCGATAAATCGGTTCCTACAAAAAGCGAAGCATGCTCTTCTGTAGGAGCCGATTCATCGGCGATGGGCGCTAGCGATCCCGTTGCGTTTCGCAATCACTTCCCAGTATTCAAAGCCCGAGCCATCTTCAGATGCTCCTTCAACGTAGGCAGCGTCTTCGTCGCAAACGCCTGCAGATCCTTGTTCGACCCCTTCTCCGCCTCGACCTCGAAAATCGCGACAGCCTTCTGGTGGTCAGCCACCATGACCTTGGCGAACTCCTTGTCGAACGCCGTGCCGTTAAGCATCTTCAGCGCGTTGATGTCCTTCTGGTTCGCTGGCGGCGGCGATTCGGCGGTGGCATAGCCGCGGTCGCCCGCTGCGAGCGTCTTCAGTTCCTCACCCGCCTTGGTGTGATCGGCCACGATCTGCCGTGCAAAGGCTTTGACCTTGTCCGAGCCGGCGTTCGTCTCGGCCAGCTTGCCGGCTTCGATCTCGGCGAGGCCGGCGCCGCTGGCATTGGTGACGAAACCAGCGTCGGTCGGTGTGCCGCCCTTGGAATCGGTGTGCTGGGCGAGGGCGGCCATGGGTAGGGCAGCGGCGAGGAAGGCGGTGGCCATGAGGCGGGGYAGGGTGCGTGACATGGTGAATCTCCGTAGACGAGTCTCAGATGTCGCACCCGAGCCATGAAATGGCTGTGACCGTAAGGTGGTGCCTCGAAAGGACGGCCCTCACGGCCTGCCAGCTCAATTCGCCATCGCTCCGACAACCGGCTTACCGTCGACGAAACTCCGTATGGCGCCTACCGTGGTGTCCGTCGCTTCTTCCATCAGCCAGTGGCCTGCGCCGGGAATGACCAGGCCCGTGACGTTCCCTGCGGCATGGCGCATGACGATGGCCTCGTTTGCCCCGAATGACTTCTCTCCGCCAATAGCGAGCACCGGCATGGGCAGTTTCGTCGCCAACGACGCCTGGTTGATGTCCGCATCCTGGCGAATGGCGCGGAACTGGGCGAACGCGGAATGCATCGCGCCCGGGCGGGCATAGATGTCGGCATAGTGCCGACGCGTGCCCTCGTCCATCTTGCTCGGGTCGCCGGCGAACTCGTTCCAGAATCGATCCAGATAGATTCGCTCGCGTCCGGCGACCAGGCGCTCCATGTCGGGACCGCCGAAATCGAAGTGCCAAAGCAATGGCGAGCGCACGATCTGGTCCCAGGGAGGGATGCCGGGAACGGGCGCATCCATCACGACCAGGCGCTCGGTTTTGTCCGGATAACGGGCTGCGTAGGCATAGGCCACCATGGTGCCGATGTCATGGCCGACGACGACGGCCCGGAGTCTGCTTCCAGTCGGATTCACTGCACTGTGCCACAGGTGATGATTCGAACGTCACATCCGCGGCTAAGTGGCTTCCACGGGCGATCTGGCGCGTGCGGGCTACCGCCGGATACGATGCTGCCTGGGGAGGGGCCTATGACGACCATGGACATCGTGCCGGACAACGACACGCATACGTTGCGCTACCGCTCGTCTCGCGTCGAGATCTGGCGGATCTACTGGCGCGCCTGGAGAAAGAAGTTCTGGGTGATCCATGTGATTGTCGCCGCCGACCTTGCCTGGCTTTGCAGCAACAACACACTGGTGTCGATGGCACTGTGGTTTGCGGTTTGGCTCCCCGTCGTCGTTATCTGCCTCGCGGCATTTCCCCAGATCATGTTCAAGCCTCAGGAGCGCACGTTGCACCTGACGCCCGAGGGATGGTCCACCACGATTGGACGCAAGTCCGGGTCGAAGCCCTGGAAGGAAATCCGCGGCATGGCGGAGACGCCTGAAGGCTTGGTCATCGTAGGAGCCAACGGAAACGCCATGGTGGTTCCGCAGCGTGCCTTCAGTGACGAGTTCCATCGGGCCGCCGTGGTTGCCGACGTGAGAAGCTGGTTTGCTGCCTCGCGAACGGCCGCCTGAGGGATCACGATGTCGCCGACAACCGTCCTGACGCTCGCACGGCACAAAAAAAACGGGCGCCAAATTGGCGCCCGTCTTCGTGTCACCTGTCGCGAACCGCTTACTTACCGCGAGCAGCCTTCACGCCAAGACCCGCGGCATCGCGCAGGATCTCGGCCTTGTCGGTCTTCTCCCACGAGAACGCCGTGAACGTGTTGCCGTTCTTGTCGGTCATCTCGTAGGGCTTGCGGCCGAAGTGACCGTTCGAAGCGGTCTGCTGGTACATCGGGTGCACCAGGTCGAGCATCTTGATGATGCCGAACGGACGCAGGTCGAAGTGCTTGCGGATCAGCTTCTCGATCTTCTCGTCGGCAATCTTGCCGGTGCCGAAGGTGGTCACCGAGATGGACGTCGGCTCGGCGACGCCGATGGCGTAGCTGACCTGGATTTCGCAACGGTCGGCGAGGCCGGCCGCGACGATGTTCTTGGCGACGTAACGCGCGGCATAGGCAGCCGAGCGGTCGACCTTGGACGGATCCTTACCCGAGAACGCACCACCACCGTGACGGGCCCAGCCGCCGTAGGTGTCGACGATGATCTTGCGGCCGGTCAGGCCGCAATCGCCCACCGGGCCACCGATGACGAACTTGCCGGTCGGGTTGATGTGGAACTTGGTGCCCTTGTGCAGCAGCTTCGCCGGCAGCACGGGCTTGAGGATCAGCTCGCGCACGCCTTCGATGAGGTCCTTCTGCTTCACGTCCGGATCGTGCTGGGTCGAGAGCACGACGGCGTCGATGGCGACGGCTTCGCCGTTCTCGTAGCGCAGGGTGACCTGGCTCTTGGCATCCGGGCGCAGCCACGGCAGCGGCGAGTTCTTCTTCTTGCGGACCTTGGTCTGCTGCTCGACGAGGCGATGGGCGTAGTGGATCGCCGCCGGCATGTATTCGCTGGTCTCGTTGGTGGCATAGCCGAACATGAGGCCCTGGTCGCCAGCGCCCTGTTCTTCCGGCTTCTTGCGGTCCACGCCCTGGTTGATGTCCGGGGACTGCTTGCCGATGAGGTTCAGCACGCCGCAGGTTTCGCCGTCGAAGCCGACTTCCGAGGAGTTGTAGCCGATGTCGAGGATGACCTTGCGGGTCAGCGCTTCGAGGTCGATCCAGGCGCTGGTGGTGATTTCACCCGCGACGATGGCGACGCCGGTCTTCACCAGCGTCTCGCAGGCCACGCGGGCACGCGGGTCCTGGGCCAGGATGGCGTCCAGAACGGCGTCCGAGATCTGGTCGGCGATTTTGTCCGGATGGCCTTCGGAGACCGACTCGGAGGTGAAGAGGAAGTTGCTCATCGCAGGTATATATCCTTCTTTACGGATAAAGAGATAAATGGGGGCGCGCCATGATACACGGCCTTTGCCGGGTTTGCAGAGGGAAGGGTACGCCGGGGTGGTGACGATTGCATGGATGTTCAGGCGCCCGGGCCGTCCGAACGGCTGCGCGGTGCCTGGTGGGAGCCGCTTCAGCGGCGATCCGGGGGCGCCAGGGCGTTGCCCGATGGCGCGGGATCGCCGATAAATCGGCTCCTACCAGGCGGGTGCCGTCAGGCCACGGCGGCCAGGCGCTCCCGGGCGGCCTTCGCCACCGCCACCATGCCCTTCAGGGCCTCGGAGACCTCGGGCCAGCCTCGGGTCTTCAATCCGCAGTCGGGGTTCACCCAGAGCTGGTCGGGTCGGAGCACCTGGAGGGCCCGGGCGAGCAGGTCGGCCATTTCGACCTCGGTCGGCACGCGGGGTGAATGGATGTCGTAGACACCCGGACCGATCCCATTGGGATACTTGAAGCGGGTGAACGCGTCGAGCAACTCCATGCGCGACCGGCTGGTCTCGATCGAGATGACATCGGCATCCATGGCGGCCACGGCCTCGATGATGTCGTTGAACTCCGAGTAACACATGTGGGTGTGCACCTGGGTCGAGTCGCTGACCCCACCGGCCGTGATGCGGAACGCATCGACCGCCCATGCCAGGTAGGCGTCCCACTCCGCGCGACGCAACGGCAGACCTTCACGCAACGCCGGTTCGTCGATCTGGACGATGCCGATGCCGGCCTTCTCGAGGTCGTGCACTTCGTCGCGCAAGGCCAGGGCGATCTGCCGGCAAACGTCCGATCGGGGGAGGTCGTCACGCACGAACGACCACTGCAGCATCGTTACCGGGCCGGTGAGCATGCCCTTCATGGGTCGGTCGGTGAGAGACTGTGCATACGCCGACCACGCCACGGTCATCGGTGCGGGACGCGCTACATCGCCATAGATGATCGGCGGCTTGACGCAGCGCGAGCCGTAGCTCTGCACCCAGCCGAGCGACGTGAACGCATAACCGGCCAGCTGCTCGCCGAAGTATTCGACCATGTCGTTGCGCTCAGGCTCGCCGTGCACCAGCACGTCGATGCCGGCCTCTTCCTGGAAGCGAACGACACGCCGCACTTCGTCGCGCAGGATGCCGGTGTACGCATCGTCGTCGAGCTTGCCCGAACGGTGGGCGGCGCGGGCGATACGCAGGTCGTTGGTCTGCGGGAACGAGCCGATCGTCGTCGTCGGCAGGTCGGGAAGGTCGAAGCGCTCACGCTGCACGGCCGCGCGGAAGGCGAAGGCCGAACGACGCTGGCCGAACTGTGGGGTGAGCTGGCGTACGCGGGCGCGAACGTCGGCACGGACTACCTCGCCAGAGCTCTGGCGGCCGACGACGATCTCGTGCTGGCGATTCAGCGTTTTCCGCGCGGCTTCGTCGCCCGCGACGGCATCCGCGTAGCGACGCAGCTCGGCGATCTTCTGCCGCGCGAACGACAGCCATTCGGCGAGGTGTGACGGCAGGTGCTTTTCTTCGGAAACGTCGATCGGCACATGCAGCAGGGAGCACGACGTCGACAGCCACAGGCGATCGCTGCCGAGGCGTGCGAGCAGGCGATCCACGCGGGGAAGGATGGTCGCCGGATCGCTCAGCCAGATGTTGCGGCCATCGAGGACGCCGGCGGAAAGGACCCGGTCGGCCGGCAGGGCATCGAGTACGGCGTCCAGCTGGTCGGGCGCACGGGCAAGATCGACGTGCAGGCCGGCAACCGGCAACGATGTGGCAAGTTCGAGATTGGCACCGAGCTCACCGAAGTAGGTGGCGAGCAGGACGCGCACGCGGCCGTGTGCGGCGATAGCCGCGTAGGTGCGCCGGAAAGCCTCGCGCCACTCCGCGTCCAGATCGAGCACGAGCGTCGGCTCATCCACCTGCACCCAATCGGCGCCTGCCGCTGCGACGGCATCGACGACACTCAACCATGCCGGCAACAGGGCGTCGAGAAGAGCCAGCGGATCGCTGCCATCGACGGTCTTGGACAGGCGCAGGAAGCTGACGGGCCCGAGCAGGACAGGGCGTGCGACGTGACCGGCGGCGATGGCCTCGCGGTATTCGGCGACGACCTTGTCCGGGCGTGCCGTGAAGAATTGTCCCGCCTCGAGCTCCGGGACGATGTAGTGGTAGTTCGTGTCGAACCACTTGGTCATCTCCAGGGCATGCAGATCCACATCGCCGTCCTGATGGCCGCGGGCCATCGCGAAATAGCCCGCCAGGGGGTCGCGGGAGGCGAGTTCGCGGTAGCGCGCGGGGATGGCGTCGACCAGCACGGCCGCGTCGAGCACGTGGTCGTAGAGGGAAAAGTCGTTTACCGGGACACTGTCGGCCCCGGCGTCGCGAGCGAGCTTCCAGTGGCGCTGGCGCAGTTCGCGCGCGACGGCGAGCAGTTCGTCGGCGCGGCTTTCTCCCTTCCAGTGGCTCTCGAGGGCGCGCTTGAGTTCGCGGCGTCGGCCGATGCGGGGGAAGCCCGGGTAAGTTACGTGTGGCATGGATAATTCCTCTTCGTGGCAAAGAGGAGGGAAGGGCGGCTGGTCGCGAACGCACGCGGACTGCCGCGACGAGGCATGGCAGGCGTGGGGCGTCATGCAGGCTAGCCGTCGACCTTCGCCCCCGCGGGCGAACCGGATGCCGCCCCTTGCGGAGCGCCCATCCAGGTCGGGCGGACCGTCCGCGCCCATGACGGCGCGAACGGTCCGGTCGGCGGCAGGTCTTCGGGCTCGTGGATGTGGCACCGGGCTGGTGCCGCCTTGTTCGTCGCTTCCCGGATCCCGTTCGATCCAGTGCCTGTGACGGACTCGTCTCCACATACCGCTGCGGGGCAGCGCCGGATTGACACCGGCTTCCCTCTTGGCTTTATCTCTCTATTCGAATAAAGAGATAAAGACCGCTAACGGGCGGAAAATTAGCCGTATGGACGCCTGAAGTCAATCGATGGCGATGCATCGCCTCGACATCCTGGCGGCGACCATGTGCCGACACCCAGGGAGCGCCACATGACCGCAAGACACATCGTGATGGCGACGGTCGGCTCGCAGGGCGACCTTTTCCCGTTTCTGGCCGCGGGGCGGGAGCTTCGGCAGCGTGGGTATCGTGTGACGATTGGCGCCCACGGCATTCATCGGGACGCCGTGGGCGAGGCGGGGCTCGATTTCGTGCTCGCCAGCGGCATCGCCGAGCCCGAAGACAAGGCGGCGTTCGCGGCGAGGGCCTTTCATCCCTGGCGCGGACCGCGCTTCGTGGTTCGCGACCTCGCCGCCGCGGACGTCGCGAGCAGCTATGCGGCGCTCGCGCCCGTTTGTGCCGATGCGGATGCCATCGTCACCTCCACGCTGGCGTTCGCCGGACAGATCCTTGGCGAGACCCGACGGATCACCTGGCTATCGGCGGCGCTGTCGCCTGCCGTCTTTCTTTCTGCCTTCGATCCACCCGCCACGGGCATCGAGTGGCTGGACCGGTTCCTGCGATCGTCGCCCCGGCGTGGTGCCTGGGTGCGTCGCATCGGCGAAACGGTAACCTCGCCCTGGACGAAAGCGGTGCGAAGCTTCCGGCAATCGCTGGGGCTCGCAACGGTGTCCGCGTGGGGCGATCCGTTTCATCGCGGTCAGCACGCGCGCGATGGCGTGCTGGCCATGTACTCGCCCTTGCTGGGCCGCCCACCACCGGATTCGCCCGCACACACCGTGGCGACGGGCTATTGCCGCTACGTGCCGTCGGGGGATGTGCTTCCGCCAGATCTGGCCGCGTTCCTCGATGCCGGGGACGCTCCGTTGGTGTTCACCCTTGGCTCGGCCGCGGTGCACGCCGGTGAGGCCTTCCTTCGCGAAAGCATGACGACGGCGGCCGCGCTGGGTCGTCGCGCCGTACTCCTGACAGGATCGCCCGAGATGCGTGCGCGCCTGCCCGTCACGTTACCCGGCGAGGTGTTCGCAGCGGAGTACGCACCGCACGGCGCACTGTTCACACGCGCGGCGGCGGTGGTRCATCACGGCGGGATCGGAACCACGCAGGAGGCGTTGCGCGCGGGCTGCCCCGAGCTGGTCGTGCCCCATGGCTTCGACCAGCCGGACAACGCGGCGCGGATCGTCCGCCTTGGCGTGGGCGATGTGTTGCCCGCGTCGCGCTATCGCGCAGACGCGGCTACGACGCTATTGCGCGCGCTGTTGAGCGACGAGGGTGTCGCGTCGCGAGCGCAGCGTGCCGCGGTGGTCATTCGTGCGGAGAACGGTGCGCGTGTCGCGGCGGATGTTATCGAGCAGGCGATTGCGCGGCGTCTGCGGAAGTAGGCCCGCAGACGCGCGTTCGCCGATTCATCGGCGATGGGTGCTCGCGTTTACGCCGCGACTTTCGCCCTGACGCCATACCGCGACGCCGGCACCGACTTCGACAGCTCCGGGAACAAGGCACGACGCGCCGCTTCCAGTGCATCGACAAGCGCCGTGGTTTCCACCGAAGGAATCGTCACCAGTTCACCCGCGTCGAAACCAGCCAGCGACGCATCGACCATGTCCTCGGCGCTCATCACCCAATCCGGCGGAAGATTCGCCACGGCGGATCCGGCAACCGGCCAGAAATCGGTCGCGGTCGCGCCCGGCAAGACGGCCTGTACCTTGACGCCCTTATCGGCGAGCTCGTGATGCATTGACTGGCTCAGCGCCAGCACGAATGCCTTGCTTCCGCCGTATACGCCATTGAGCAGCTCCGGCGCGATGGCAACGATAGAAGCGATGTTGATCACGGCGCCCTTGCCACGTGCAACGAAGCCCGGCACGGCCTTGTACGCCAGGCGGGTCGGAGCGGTCACGTTCAGCGTGATGAGATCGGTCATCTTGCCGATGTCCGCCTGCAGCAGTGGGGCAGTCGCGCCCACGCCGGCGTTATTGACCAAGAGGGTGAGGTCCGTTGCGTCACCGATGACCTGCTCGACGCGGTGAAGGTCGGCGTCCCGCGTGAGGTCCGCGGCCACGATGCTGACGTTCCGGCCGGTGGCGTTCGTGATGTGCTTCGCCAGCGTGTCGAGCTTGTCCTTGCTGCGTGCGACAAGGATGAGGTCGTAACCGCGACGCGCAAGGCGGTCGGCGTAGACCGCGCCGATGCCTGAGGACGCGCCGGTGACCAGGGCTGTGCCGAGAATGTTGCTGCTCATGAGTGGTGATCCTGTGTGGATGTGTGTATGCACTTTTAAAGGCAAAAAAAGGTCAGCCCATCTGACCCATGCGATGAAATGCGTCGCGTGCGGCTTCGGCAGCAGACTCGCCACCGAACTTCGAGACGAACTCGGCCTGAGCCTCCGCCCACAACTGACCCGCCTGGGCCGACTTGGCCAGACCTGCCGGAGTGAGTACGTAGACGTGCTGGCGCGGGTCTTCCGTCGAAGCCGCGACGGCGATCAAACCATCGCGCTGAAGGGGTTTAAGCGCACGAACCAGGCTGGTCCGGTCCATGACCATCTCCTCGGCAAGGTCGCGCATGCCGATCCCTGGGCGGTCTTCAAGTACCACCAGGATGGAGAACTGCGAACTGGTCAAGCCGCTGGGTGCCAGGTGGCGCTCGTAGGAGCGCGTCAGCGCCCGCGCCGCCTGACGGGCGGCGAAGCAGTTGCAGAAGTCGTTACGGGTAGCCATGGATCTATACTGATCGTGCATACACACACATGTCAAGTACTTCATGCTCCGCCGTAGGAGCCGATTCATCGGCGAATGGGTGCTCGCGACAGCCCCGCCAACGGGTGGCCGCTGCCGCGGCCTTCGCCGATGAATCGGCTCCTACCAAGCAAGAGAGTGGCGGCTACTCGAAGCCGGCGACGGGGTGCGGGCCGTACGCATTTTCCAGCGTCGCCGTTTCTTCGTCGGACAACACCAGGTCGATCGCGGCGACCGCATCGTCGAGATGGTGCGGTTTCGAGGCGCCGACGATCGGTGCCGTGACGCCGGAACGATGCGCCACCCACGACAGCGCGACCTGTGCACGCGGCACCCCCCGTTGTTCCGCGACCTTTTTCACCGCCTCGACGATGGCGCGGTCCGAATCCTCGGTGGCGTTGTACAGCGTGCGTCCGAAGACGTCGCTCTCCTGACGCGTGCTGCTCTGGTCCCAGTCGCGCGTGAGGCGGCCGCGCGCAAGCGGGCTCCACGGGAGGACGGCGATACCCTGGTCTTCGCAGAAGGGAATCATCTCGCGCTCTTCTTCGCGCTGCAGCAGGTTGTAGTGGTCCTGCATGCTGGCGAACTCGGTCCAGCCGTGCAGGCGTGAGGTGTAGATCATTTTCGCGAACTGCCAGGCGAACATCGACGAGGCACCGAGGTAACGCACCTTGCCCGCCTTGACCAGGTCGTGGAGTGCTTCCAGCGTTTCCTCTACCGGCGTGGTGTGGTCCGCGCGATGAATCTGCAGCAGGTCGATGTAGTCGGTACCCAGGCGAGCGAGGCTGTCGTCCACCGAGTGGAAGATCGCCTTGCGCGAAAGACCACCGCCGTTCGGTCCCTTCCGCCAATGGAAGAAGGTCTTCGTGGCAATGACCACTTCATCGCGTCGCGCGAAATCCTTCAGCGCGCGGCCGACGATTTCTTCCGAGGTGCCATCGGAGTAGGCGTTCGCGGTGTCGAAGAAGTTGATCCCAAGATCCAGTGCCTTGCGGATGAACGGGCGGCTCGCCTCTTCGTCCATCGTCCACGCATGGTTCCCGCGGTCGGGGACGCCGTAGGTCATGCAACCGAGAACGAGTGGGGAGATATCGAGGCCGGTGCGGCCGAGTTTCACGTAGCGCATGGGGAGCTCCGGTTAGGACTGCCGGAAGTGTGATCCCTAAAACGGGAGCGGAAAATGAAACTTGTTTAATTCGTTGCGGGCCTCTTTGTATTCCAGGCGGCTGCCGCCCCTTGAAACCTGCCCGGGCGTCCCTAACTAGGGCCCAGCGAAGACGCGACGACCTTGCCGGCCCTCACCGGCGGGGCGTAGCATCTCCCCCTCACCAAGAGAGCCCAGCCATGTTCCGCTGCAAGCATGATTTGATGTTCGTCACACCGATCGCCCCATGGGCGCGTCGCGGGTGCGCGCGTCTCATGCCTGGCGGCGTGTCGTTCACGTAACGGCACTCCGGCCTCGAAGAACACGACAAGCACCCGCGAGGGTGCTTTTTTTTGCCTCGAATCTGAACGTCCTCACCGGAGCAGCGTGCCATGAAGAACAGCCGCGACCCTCGATCCTGACCGTCCCGCTCAGCCAGGGGCGGCGGTAACAGGATCGGGGAGTGCCTCGCTCGACGAACCATCGAGCCCCTGGCGACCCATCAGGAACCGTTAGCCATGAGTACCACCACCCGCGAATCCACCATTCCCGTCGGCCGTTGGCGCAACCTCGGCATCATTGCGCACGTCGATGCCGGCAAGACCACGCTCACCGAACGCCTGCTCTTCAAGACCGGCACGATCCATCGCACCGGCGAAGTGCACGACGGCGCCACCACCACCGACCACATGGAGCTCGAGCGCGAGCGTGGCATCACGATCGGCGCCGCGGCCGTGCGCGCGAACTGGACGCCCGACGGCGGCCAGCCGCATCGCCTGACCCTGATCGACACGCCCGGCCACATCGACTTCGCCATCGAGGTGGAGCGCTCCCTGCGCGTGCTCGACGGCGCGGTCACCGTGTTCTCGGGGGTCGCTGGCGTGCAGCCGCAATCGGAAACCGTCTGGCACCAGGCGCGTCGTCACGGCGTGCCGCTGATGGCCTTCATCAACAAGATGGACCGCCCCGGCGCGGACTTCGATGCCGTCGTCGCACAGATGCGCGACAAACTCGGCGCGAATCCGTGGGTCGTCGCGCGCCYGATCGTCGAGGGCGAGCACATGACGGGTCTGGTCGACCTCGTTGGCGAACGGATCTGGCGCTTCGACGATGCCGGCACGCCGAGCATCCACTCATGGGATGACACCGAACGTGCGACCCATGCGGGCGCGCGTGCCGATCTCGTCGCCGCGGTGGCCGATCGCGATGAGGTGCTGGCCGAACTGTGGCTCGCCGATCAACCGATCGACGCGGCCGCGCTCACGGCTGCCCTGCGTCGCGGCACGCTGGCGCGCGCCGGTTCGCCGGTGCTGCCGGGCTCGGCATTCCGCAACGTTGGCATCGAGCCGCTGCTCGACGCTTTCGTCGCCTACCTGCCGTCGCCGCTGGATCGCCCCGCGGTGGTCGCACATACCGACGACGGTGACGTAACGGTGGCGCCCGATGCGAACGCGCCATTCGCTGCGCTGGTCTTCAAAGTGGTCAACCAGGCGCACGGCCCCCTGGCGTTCGTTCGTGTGTA
Organism: Luteibacter sp. P4_D7_3; assembly: GCF_056401735.1. Classification (NCBI taxonomy): domain Bacteria; kingdom Pseudomonadati; phylum Pseudomonadota; class Gammaproteobacteria; order Lysobacterales; family Rhodanobacteraceae; genus Luteibacter; species Luteibacter sp. P4_D7_3. The sequence continues at coordinate 3,489 of NZ_JBFUIT010000016.1, read as the reverse complement.
CTCGGGCCGCCTGCACGTTGGCGACGCGGTATGGCGCAGCGGCACGGATCGCGTGCAGCGTATCGGCCGTCTTGCTGTGGTGCGCGCCGAAGACACCGAAGCGGTCGACGCCGCGGAGGCGGGCGACATCGTTGCGATCGCGGGCTGGAAGGACGTCGCCACCGGTGAAACGCTGACGGACTCGCATCACCCATTGCGTCTGGAAACCATCCAGGCGCAGCCGGCGGTGCTGTCGTGGCGTCTTTCGCCGGAACGTTCGGCCGACCTGCTCAAGCTCGGCAACGGGCTTGCGCGCCTTGCGCAGGAGGATCCGTCCTTCCGCGTGGGTACCGATCCGGACACCGGCGAGACGCTGGTCTGGGGTATGGGTGAACTGCATCTGGAAGTGATGGTGGAGCGTCTGCGTCGCGAGTGGGGTGTGCAGGTGCGCACCGGTTCGCCACGTGTGGCCTATCAGGAAACCCCGGCCTCGGCGTCAGGCTCCGTGGAAGGCAAGGTCGCCAAGCAGACGGGCGGCAGTGGCCAGTATGCGCGCGTGGTGCTTTCGGTCACGCCGACCGGTGAGGAGACCAACCGCTTCGAGGACAAGACCACGGGCGGCGTGATTCCCAAGCAGTTCCAGCCGGCGGTGGAGAAGGGCGTGTTGTCGGCCCTGATCGAAGGCCCGCGTGGCTATCCGGTGGTCGGTGCGCATGTCGCGGTCACGGACGGCCAGGCCCACGCGGTCGATTCGAACGAGATGGCGTTCCATCGTGCCGCGCAGATCGGTGTGAAGGCGGCCCTGGAGGCGACCGGCACGGTATTGCTGGAGCCGGTGATGCGCGTCTCGGTGAGTTCGCCGGGTTCGGCGGTGGGCGACCTGCTGGGCGACCTGCAGCGTCGTGGTGGCCAGATCGTCAATCTGACCGACACGCAGGAGCGCACGGAGATCGAGGCCGATGTGCCGCTCGCCCAGCTGGAGGGCTACAGCACGGCGCTGCGCTCGTTGAGCCAGGGCCGCGCTTCGGCCACGGTGGCGTTTCATGCCTACCGCCCGGCGGCCGTGCAGGAGGCGTCGCGCAAGATGGCGTGACGTGATGGGTGATGGCGAGGCTCCGCCGGGTTACGCTTCACCCATGATTTCCTACCCCGATGCACTGGCCCTGTTACTAGGTGAAGCCGACGCGCTCGATGGTGAGCGCGTCGGCATCGACGCCGCACCGGGACGTTTTCTGGCACGTGACATCATCAGCCCCGCTTCTTTGCCGGGCTTCGATAACGCGGCCATGGATGGCTATGCGGTGCGCGCGCCAGGCGAAACGATTCCTGCCGAATCCACCTATGCCGTTGCCGCCATGCACGCGGCCGGTGACGATACCTATGACTACCCCGACGCGGAAGCCTGCGAGATTGCCACCGGGGCGCGCATGCCGGTGGGCTTCGACACCGTCGTGCCCGTGGAGCGCACCGAGCGCCAGGGCGATCGCGTGCGCTTCCTTGCGGACGAGCGTCGCGCACAGAACGTGCGTCATGCCGGTAGTGACATCGAGGTGGGCGATGTCGCCTTGCTTGCCGGAAGGCGCGTCGATCCTGCGGCGATCATGTTGCTCGCTGCCCTGGGCATCGACCGCTTCGACGTCGTGCGACGTCCGCGCGTGGCCATCGTCAACACCGGCAGCGAACTCAACGCGGGTGGCCCGCTCCCGCTGGCCGGCATCCACGACTCCAACGGACCGTTTCTAGCGTCGAGCCTCGCGCGCTGGGGTGTCGAGGCGATCGGCCGCACGCGGGTTGCCGATCATGGTGATGCCTTTCATGTCGCGATCCGCGATGCCCTGGCCGGCCATGCCGACCTGATCGTGACCACCGGCGCAGTGTCCGCAGGACGTTTCGACTTCGTGCCAGCCGCACTCGCGTCGCTGGGTGCCCGTGAACTTTTTCACAAAGTCGCCATACGGCCGGGCAAGCCCTTGCTGGTGGTGCGCTTCGACAACGGGCCACTCGTCATCGCCTTGCCGGGCAATCCCATCGCCGTGGCCGTGGGCTACCGTTTCTTCGTGGCGCCGGTGCTGCGGGCGATGGCGGGGCTGCCGCCCGAGCGGCCATTGCGCGTGCGTCTGGAAGCGCCATCGGTCGTGCGCGAGGGCATGCAGCACTTCGGACTGGGTGAGATTTCGCGTGACGAAGAGGGGCTCGCCGTCGCCCGCATGACGCCCTCGCAGGCGGCCTATCGTATCCAGCCGTATACGCGTGCGAACACGTGGCTGTCCGCGAGCGATGTGTACACGGCGTCGGCTGATGCGTGGCCACTCGATCCCGTCGACGCGCCATGATCATCGGCCTGATTCTCGCTGGCGGACTGTCGTCTCGCATGGGTGAGGACAAGGCGCTGATGGTGATCGACGGCGTGACGATGCTCGACCGGACCGCACGTGCCTTGCGCAGCATGGGTGCCGGCCTGGTGGCGGTGAGCGGCTCGCGCTCTGGCGGCATCCCCGACCGTTGGCCGGCGGCCGGACCGGTCGGCGGCATGGCCAGCGCCGCGGAGGTGCTTCCCGATGCCGAGCTGCTGGTGGTCCCGGTGGACATGCCACGGATGGGGAGCGCCGTGCTCTTGCCCTTGCTGACCGAGCGTCGCCAGCGAGCGACGCGATGGGCGGGGCATCCGCTGCCGATGCGACTGACGCTCGACGCCACGACACGCGACGCGCTCATTGGCATGATGACGCTGACCGGTCGCGACTGTTCGGTGTCTGCCTTGCAGACGCGCATCGGCACGACCACACTGCCTCTGGGCGGGCTGGACCCGATCCTTCTGGCTAACTGCAACACCCCTGACGAATGGCGCGAGGCGAACGCATGAGGGTACAGCTGGAGAACGACACGGTTCGCGTACGGATCGACGAGGATGAGCTCGGGGAGCTGCTCGGCAACATCGCCTTGCTCGGCTCGACGGCCTTCGGCAAGGCCTTTGTCATGCGTTATTCGGTCGACGCCACGGAGGCAGCCTCGTGCACGCTCGAGGGCAATGCCCATGAGTGGCGACTGAAGGTCCCGGTGACCGAACTGGCTGCCTTGCAGTCGCGCCTGCCAAGCAAGGAGGGCCTCGTGTTCGACATTCCCGGTTACGACACGGTTGCCACCACGGTTCGTTTCGATGTCGACGTCAAAGACAGCCTGCGCCGTCGCCGAAGCTGAAAGGCCCTTTCGAAGCGCCCTTCAGATGATGCGCTGCGGCCGGCTATAAACATTGAATCGCCCGGGCCGGGCAAACCCGATCAGGGTGACGCCACAATCGCTGGCAAGATGCACCGCCAGCGCGGTCGGTGCGGAAATGGCGACGACGATGGTGATGCCGGCCACCGCCGCCTTGGTCACCATTTCGTAGCTTGCGCGACTGGTGATAACGACGAAACCGTCGCTGGCGTCTATGTGCGCGGTATGCATCGCACCGATCAGCTTATCCAATGCATTGTGGCGACCCACATCCTCGCGCACACAGACAATGGC